>JANQPS010000483.1 GCA_028285365.1 Thermoanaerobaculia bacterium
ACGCCTTGCACTGGTTGGCGTTCGGCACGAGGTAGGTGTGTGCTGCCTCGTCGTCGGCACGAGCGCCGGCGGGCAACCACTTGCCGACATCGAACGTGCCCCCGGCCAGCTCGAGTCGCGCGTCGGTCTGATCGTCGTTCCACACATAGGGACGACCGACCCAGCCCTCCTCCAGGTGCTCCAGGATCCGCGTCTCCAAGAGACGCAGCACGCCCGACTCGTCCTCGAAACCGAAAGTCTTGGCGATGACCGTCCCCACCGGAAACGAGAAGACGTCGTCCGATGCATAGACCGCCGAGGTGCCCTCGGGAAGCTTGACGAACCGGAGCTTTTCCGCGTGGTCGGAAAAGAGCGGGGTCGCCAATTCGTAGTACACGACCCCCTCGGCCGGGTCCTGTTCCCTGGGATCTCCCTCCCAGAGTCCGTAGGCGCTCAGCCACTCCGAGTCGTCTCCCACGTCGCGAGCGCCGCCGCAGCCGACGACCACCAGCATGGCAATCGCCGTTGCCGCCGTTGCCATGGACAGCAACACGCGAGCAGGGGAGCCGAGAGAGGCTCGATCGACACCCTCTCGGCTTGAAACCGCCGAAGACTTCATCTTCGAGACTCGGTCCACTCGTGGTAGGGCGACGAAGGGCGTCAGGTGCCCGGAAGAGCGACCGGAGCGGGCGGGTTCGGAAGCTCACCGGCATGAGCCATCAGATCACGCTGAGGCTGCGGCTTCTCACCGGTCAGAAGCGTGCCGAAATCGAGGTTCACGAAGGTCGCCTCGCCGTTGTCGCCGATGTAGAGCCGCTTCTCCGGCGGCAGTTCGCCGTCGACCAGAGCTGCCGAATCGACGATGCCGTCCCAGACGATGTCCGCCATGGTGTCGCCAATGAACGGCTTGGCCGCCTCGACCATGGCTCCCTCAGGCTCGTAGCCACCATTGGTGATCGTGTTGTCGTGGATCCAGACACCTTCGGAGAACGGGTCGTACTCGGGATCGTTGTACTCGCGGGCCGTCGACTGAAAGCTCACGATCGCGATGTTCGATGTCTTGTTGTCGCGAAACTCGTTCTCGAAGATGTGCGTCTGGTCGCTCGCCATCAGGATCACGCCCGAGCCAGCCGGGATCGTCGAGACGATGGCTCCCTCTTTGCCGAAGTTGGCGAGATTGTTGTCGTAGACCTTGTTGTTGAACACCCGAGCGCCCTTGCCGTTCTTGACCGGCAGCTCAGGTAGCGAGAAGACCAGGATGCCGCCGGTGTTGCCGTAGGCCACGTTGTCGTGAACGTCGGCATTCGTGGAGTTCTCGATCTCGATGCCGGCCACGTTCTCCCACGCCTCGCTGTGGCGAACGATGATGTTCTCCGACTGGCCGACATAGATACCGGCGTCAGACGCGCCACGGACCTTGCTGTACTCGATCAGGATGTTCTTGCACTGAACGGGATAGAGGCCGTAGGCGCCGTTCTCGGTCTTCGGCGGTCCCTCCCAGTCGACCATCACACGACGGAACGTGACGCCGCTGGTGCCTTCGACCTTGATCGCGTCACCACGCGAGTTCTTGACCGCGATGTCTTCCATCACGAAGTTGTCGGCCGTGACCATGAGGCCCTCGCCGCCACTTCCAGGTGCCTGGTTGGCGAAGTCGAGCACGGTCTTGTCGAGGCCCTGGCCCTTGAACGTCACGCCTGCGACGTCGAGCGACAGGGTCGTGTCGAAGGCAAAGGTCCCTTCGCCGAGCTCGATCACCGCGCCGGGCTCGGCCGTGATCAGCGCCTCGAGGACCTGTTTCTGGGCATCAGCGCCCGGCATGATCGGACCCGATTCGGAGGTCGACGTGCAGGCGAGGGCGATGAGCGCAACGAGAGTCACGAGACTCGTGGCGCCGATGAAGGGACGTCGTCTGTTCATTTCGAGCTCCTCGGTGGCGAATGGGAGGTGGTGGACGGACCTGACGGAACGGACGACGCTCGATTCCAGGCCATCAGCCCGTCATCGCGGCCTCTCCTGATTCTCGACTGGTCGACCAACGTTCGATGAGCGGCAGACACTATCAGCGCAGGACAATCGCCGTGCCAGAGTCGGTACGACCGGACCCTAGGATTCGCGGCTGCAAACGAGGAAGTGATCCTCGAACACAGATCCCACCACGAAGCGACCGCCGAACGGCAGGGCGACACTGGCTCCGGAGAGCTCGTTTCCGAGATCGAGCCACACTGGCCGGACAGGCGGGTCGAGGTTGCGCAGCGGGTCGACCCAGAGCACTTCCGACGGTGAGTTGACGGATTCGTTTCGAGCGTGCCGCACGAAGCTCATCAGATGCGGGTGAGCGGCGATCCAGAGATTGCCGTGACGATCGACCTCGATGTTGTCCAACCCCGTTCCCAGCGACTCGGCTTCGATGAGCTCGAGATCGCCGGTCTCCTCGTCGCGAGCGTAGCGACGCAGCTCACCTTCGGTGGTCGATGCGACGTACACCACCGTAGCTTGCGGATTGATCGCCACGCCGTTTGCGTAGGCGATGCCGCCCGCCACTTCACGCGCCTGATCGGCCTCGAAGTAGACCACCGAGCCGCGCGCCAGGCGGAGATAGTCCTCGAAGAGCTGTCCCATGGCGCCGTCCGTCGAGTGGTCGTTGGTGACGTAGAAGCGTTGCTCATCGATTGCGGCAACGTCGTTGGGGCTGACGAGGAGCTCGTGCTCGTGAGTCGCACGGTGTCCGAGAGTCTCGCCGTCCCAGTCGAAGACCTCGATGGTGTGCTTGCCGCCACCGTGATTGACGACGAACAGCAGCGACTCGGAGCCTCCCTCGAGGAGATAGATACCGTGTGGTCTCAGTTCACCCTCGAAGTCGTGGCCAATCGGCTCTGCCGTGGTACCGCTACCGCGCAGGTCGTAGACAAAAAGCCCGCCGGTGTCACGCTCTCCCGCCATGGCACGGCGACGATCATCTGATGAGAGAATCGCCAGGCCGCGCTCACGATCGATCTCTATATCTTCGGCGCCCGGCGCACCGGTCACGGCCACGCACGGACCCGAAGAGAGGGGCTCCAGCTCGCGGAGCTGACCGGACTCGGCATAGATGAAGGCTCCCCAGCCAACGGCGAGGACGGCAATGGCGCAAACGATTCGAAGGATCCAACGCAGCACGGGAGGCTCCATTTCTCCGTCAGGCGACAGGTCGGTCAGGCAATCGAAGAAGCGCGAGTCTACTCGTCAACCCCACGGGCTCGTCCCCCATTCCGCGCCGCAGCTCTTGGCGCTGATGACGGGTCAGCCGTGTCGTTCGGGAGACGAGAGATGAGGCCCAGCATCATCACAAGCCCCGCGCTAGAGCAGGACGGTCTCGAGCGACTGGCCTGGGTGCGCGCCAACATGCCGGTGCTGCGAGGTCTCGAAGATGAGATGCGCGCGACGCGGCCCTTCGACGGTCTTTCGATCGCGATGAGCTTGCACCTCGAGGCCAAGACCGCCTACCTGGCTCTGGTGCTGGCAGCAGGAGGAGCGAGGGTTGCGGCCTGCGGGAGCAACGCCAGCTCGACCAAAGACGACGTCGCCGCCGCGCTCGCAGCGCGGGGGGTCAGCGTCTACGCCAAGACCGGCTCGAGTCCTCAAGAGACGGAGGAGCACCGCCGCCTGACACTCGACGTCCGACCAGACATCGTGATCGACGACGGCGGTGATCTCGTCGAGCTCTTGCACGAGTCGGATTGCGACCTGGACCATCAGGTGCTCGGCGCGTGCGAAGAGACCACGACTGGCGTGAAGCGTGCCCTCGAACGCGCTCGGTCCGGGACGTTGCGCTTCCCGGTTCTCCTGATCAACGACGCTCGTTGCAAACATCTCTTCGACAACGTCTTCGGTACCGGGGAGTCCGCCTGGACTGCCATCATGCGGACGAGCAACCTGTCGGTCGCCGGCAAGACCGTGGCCATCGTGGGTTATGGCTGGTGCGGCCGTGGCTGTGCCCACCGAGCGCGCGGCCTGGGCGCCCGGGTGCTCGTCAGTGAGATCGATCCGGTCAAGGCCCTGGAGGCGGCGATGGATGGCTACGAGCCCGTCCCGCTACTCGAAGCCTGCAGGCGAGCTGACACCATCCTCAGCGTCACCGGGGCTCGACACACGTTGCGCGCCGAGCACTTCAGCGTCATGAAGAGCGGAGCGCTCGTCGCCAACGCCGGCCACTTCCGCGACGACATCGACACCGAAGCGCTCGCCGATCTCGCTACGGAGCAGAAAGACATCCGTGACGGCATCCGGGGCTATCGCATCCCTGCCGACTCGGACGAAGAGCCTGCGTCGACCGAGCGCTGGATCCACCTGCTGGGCGATGGCAACATCGTCAACATCGCCTGCAGCGACGGCCATCCGACGGAGATCATGGATCTCAGTTTTGCGGTCCAGGCTCTGAGTGTTTTGTACCTGGCCCAGCACGGACGTGACCTCGAACCAGGAGCCATCGCGGTTCCGCCAGAGATCGACGAGCGCGTCGCTCGGCTCAAACTGAAGGCGATGAACCTGGCCATCGATGAGCCGACGACCGATGCTAGAGCGGTCGATGCCTGATCTCGAGACACCCAACCTCATCGTCAAGGGCGCTCTCGTTCTGACCTGCGACGAACAGCGTCGGGTCATCGATTCTGGCGGCATCGCGGTTCAGGGCGACCGGATCACGCTGGTCGGCGACGACGCCGAGCTCGAAGCGCTCGGCCCCGGCCGCCAGCTGATCGACGGCCGCGGCAAGCTGCTCTTCCCCGGCTTGATCAACCTCCACTGCCACGCAGGTGACTCTCTCTTCCGGGGGCTGATCGAGGACCTGCCGCTCGAGCCTTGGCTCGAGCTCTTGTGGCGTGCGGAGTCGACTGTGCTCAGTCCGCGAACAACTCGCCTCGGCGCCCTGCTCGGTCTGGCCGAGTGCCTGCTCGGAGGGATCACGACCGTGGTCGACATGTTCTGGTACGGGGAGACTGGCGCGGCTGCGGCCAAGGAGATTGGCGTGCGAGTCGCAGCCGGCACGATCTTCTTCGACGGCCCGGGTATGGACCAGCGCCCGCTCGAAAGCCGCGAAGAGCACTTCAGAGAGTTCCTCAGCACCTTCTGCTCGACTCCGTCTGCCAATCCGCCGGTCCTGCCGATCCTGCTTCCTCACGGTGTCTACACCGTCTCACCCTCCGGGCTCGAGATCGTGAGGCGGCTCCAGGAGGAGCTGGGCTGCCTGGTCTCGATCCACGCCGCCGAGACGCGAGCCGAGCAGTCTGTCTGCGAAGAGAGGTATGGAGTTCGAGTCGTCGATCACCTGGAGCGAACGGGCCTGCTGGGGCCACGCACCGTCCTGGCTCACTGCGTTCATCTCTCAGACTCGGAGCTCGACCTGCTCGCCGAGTCCGGCTCGTCAGTCGCTCACAATCCGGTGTCGAACCTCAAGC
>JANQPS010000491.1 GCA_028285365.1 Thermoanaerobaculia bacterium
ATCATCAGGTCGACCTGATTCTCGAGGACTCGGGCAACGTGCTGCGCGTGTTCGACGCTCTTCTGAGGATCTCCGGGATCGAAGCCGGCAGCGCCAGGCGGGCCTTTGCGGACGTTTCATTGTCCGAGATCATCGACGACGTTGCTGAGCTCTACGAGCCGCTCGCATCCGACAAGAACATCACCTACACCCGAACCGTCGCACCCGACCTCGGGATCCGAGGAGACCGCGACCTTCTCTTTCAGGCCGCGGCCAACATCGTCGAGAACGCCATCAAGTACACCCCGAACGAAGGCAACATCCAGATCGACCTCCAGCCCGGCACTGAGGGCGTGCGGCTCCTGGTCGAGGACAGTGGTCCAGGGATCCCGGACGACAAGCGCGAGAAGATCTTCGATCGCTTCTACCGACTCGAGAGCCACCGCGGCACCCCCGGAAACGGACTCGGACTCAGCCTTGTCAAGGCAATCGTCGATCTCCACGGGGGAGCGATCAGCCTCGATTCGAGCGGAGAGGGGCTGCGGTTTCGTGTCGAGCTGTAGGGCCGAGCTGGTTGTGCTCGGGTCGCGGGAGTCCTAGCAGCCAAGCGGTCGCTACGCGGGTGTATGGATTCACCAGCGCCTCGCAAGACACCGCGGGCCCCTGTCCCACAGAGGCGCAGTACTGGACGGAGAGCTCCCGGCGTGGCGCCTCATGGTTTACCAGAACCAGAGGTCGCGCCGCGGTAGCGAACCTCCACCACTTCCGCAACGTCCTTTGAAAGACCGACACCGGTGCGGAGTGCCTCGAGCGCTTCAGTGTCCTCGCGCAATGTGGCATCGAGGAACATGCGGGTCAAGAGGCAAGCCGCGTGGTAGATGCGGGCCCCATATGCCGCGCTCCGCGCCGGTCTGCCGCGCGGATCTTCTTCACCTGACACGAGAGAGAATAGCGGCCAGTTCTGGAAGTCGAAGTGCGTCGCCATTGTCGGCGGCGTCCCCGTGCCAAGTGCGGCACTGTAGATCTCGCTGTGCTGGAGCTCCTCGAGAAGACTCAGATCCAAGCCACGTTTGCCGCCGGCGTATAGCTCCAGGGCAGGGGTCTCGAAGCTCTGCGCTGGCCACCACCCGGCAGAGCGCACGAGCGCAGCGCCCTCACCGGTCGTGGTCGAGCTGTCCAGACCGACCAGAGCGTCGACATTGCGGTTGCGGGTCGCGACCAGTAGTGCGGCGATGCCACCCGAGCTGTGCCCAAGCAGCGAGACCTTGCTGCTGTCGACATTCTCGGCGCGCACCAAGGCTGCAAGCGCGTACTCCAGGTCGCGTGCCTGGGTCTCGAGGTCGGCAAGTTCAAACTGCAATCGCGAGCGCTCGGGGCTAGAACCGAGCTGAGGCACATTGGCCACCACGTAGCCGTGACTGGCAAGGAACTCCCAAAGCACCGTGCTCTCCTGCTGGTAGTTGTTGCGACCGAGCGAGTGCAGAACCAGTGGGAATCGGCCGCGCGCGTTCGGCGCGTCACGATGAGCCGCTGTTGCGACTCTCATCAGACTCTGGAACTTGCCACCGAAATCGGCCGGAGAGAACTGACGGTGAGCCGTGTCGAGATCTCGGTCGACCAGAGTCTCGTTGAAAGACGTAAAACGACGGTCGCCCGAAGACAGACGGATGACGTCACCGAAGGTCATTGCAGTCTTGTCAGAAGGTCGTGCCGGGTACCAGAGCAGAATGCGAACGGGGCGACCTGCGTACGACGAGCTGCCTGCTCCCGCCGTGGCAAAGCTGCGAGTGTCATCGAACAGAAAGAGCACCTTGAACCCCACCTCATAACGACCGGGATCAAGATCTCCCCAGAGAGGCGAAATCGGAACTTCAGATGCCTGAGCCGAAGCGCCAATCGAGAGAAGAAGGACAAGCTGAAGCAGGGGTCTCATGCTAGTGATCCTTTCGCGAATTCCTTAGCGTTTGCGCCGTGGTCCATCCTTCGGCGCGGTGGCGATTCCTTCAGTCGAAGTCGCGCAGTAGCTCGAGTGCCCACCAGGCTTCGTGATCTGGTGGCACTTGGCGTGCTCGGAGCGTCGTCTCTAGCGACTCGAGTGCGGGCCGGCCTAGGTAGAGAATGGCCTTGAGTGCTTCTTCGCCAGGCGAGGTGAAGCGCGGATCTTCAGAGGGCCTGCCCCAGCGGCCCTCGGTCCGCCCTCGCTCGCGTGATACCGGCGCGTTGTCTTCGAGCATCACCAGCAAGTGCGGTAGGGCTGGCATCGCGTCGGCCCGGCTCTGACCGATGCGATACGCCGCTTGTGCCCGCTCTGTCGGATCTGGAGATCTGAGATTCTCGATCAGCAACGTCAAGGTCGCGTCTTGGGACTGGATTCCCGACTCCATGACGTCGATCTGCGCCGGCACTGGGCGGTCGAAAGCCACGGTCGGAGTCTGCAACAGGAGCCAGGCAAGCAGAGAGAGGCCAATGGTCACGAGAGTCAGTCGTTGCTTCGAAACGCTCGGTGCTGGCTGTCGAGACGACAACATCATCGCCTCAACTCGAAGTCGCATCTTGCTTGCCATCGAGATCGCGGCGCCACCCTCGAGTCGCGGGCTTCCGACGACAGCCGATTCCATCAGGCGAACGAGGAGTCGGGCGTAGTCGTCTCGCCGAGCCCCGGTTCTCGCCAGGACCCACTCGTCGCAAGCGAGCTCGCGCTCGAGGGCCAGACGAGATCGGAGCCAGAGCACCGCCGGGTGAAAGAACCAGATCGCAGAGATCAACCGATAGAACAGATGGGTCCAATCGTCTCGCCGCTCCAGGTGCGCCAACTCGTGCTCGAGCACTTGACGCAACTCGGCAGGCCGAAGCTCAGCCAACATCGCTTCCGGAAGGAGTATCGCCCGCCAGCAAAGGCCAACCACCACTGGCACCGCGACGTCTGGAGAAACCAGCAGGACAGGCGCGCGAGATCTGGAAAGGAGAAGAGAGTCCGGCAGCGCCTCGTCAGCGATTGGCACTGCTCGCTTCACGATCGATCTCAGTTTCCAGAGACTGACCACCAGCCTTAGAAGGAGCCAGCCCGACAGGCTGGCCCAGGTGATCAAGAGTGCGGCAGCCACGTCGGGTGGCACTGGAATCGGTCCCCCCGCATTCGCAGGGTGCAGCGAGCTGGCGCCGTCCGGGTCTTCGTCGCTCTCTCCAGCAACCACTTTCGCTTCGACTGGCGCCTCCTTCTGCGCAAGAACCCCACGAAGTGAAGGTTGTCCAGGACCATCGGCGATGACGAGTCGCAGGCCAGGGAGAAGCGCAACCGTGACAAGCAGCGCAAACAGCACTGCATGTCGGGTGGCGGCGTTGTCCCTGGCCGACAGGCGAAGGAGAACGGCCACGATCGCCGTGAGCACCGTGCCCTGCCACAGTCCGTTGACCGCACTTTCGAGGAGAAGGAACATCAGCCAGATTGCTCTCGTTTTCTCAGCGCAGCCTTGATCAACTCGAGCTCCTGAGAAGTGAGCTCTTCGCGTTCGACGAGGCTCAACATGAGATCGGCCGGACGGCCGAAGAAGCGATCGACGACATGACGAACGATCTTGCGTCGACTCTCTTCGCGCTCCAGGCAAGCCCTGTAGACGTAGGCCCTGCCCGACTTCTCGCGCGTGACGTGGCCCTTCTTTTCGAGAATGGAGAGTAGGGTCCGAATCGTGCTGTCCTGGAGCTCGTCGTCGATCAGCTCCTGAATCTCGAGAACGGTGGCTTCGCCGCGGTCCCAGAGTACCCTCATCAATCGGTGCTCACCGTCGGTCAGGGTCGATGATGGGATGCGTGCCATAAAGTCGTCTCGCGTCTCGCTAATTCGTTAGCGTTTCACGACGACGAGCTCAGCGTCAAGCGGGAGTTAGAAACGCGAGCGGGTGATCTCTACGACTACACCTCAGGCAAAACCTGGTCCGACAGCGCGCCAGGGTCTATTGCTCGAGTCCTGCAAACCGCGAGGTCCGGAGTTTGCCTACTGGTTCATCAGCACGGCCTGGGACCTGCAGAAACCGTACGGACCGATAGAAGACGAGTGGCGTATACGAGATGCAGCGGAGCTACGCTCAAAGCTGCCTGAGATGTACGCCGCCTACGAGAGCACCGTAGGGCGCATCATGGTCCCGCCGAGCGCTGCCACCTTGCGGGAGATCGGGCCAACCTGAGCCGAGGAACGTGCAGCCCGCTAGCTTGGAACCCCTCGATTCTCGATCGTCGCCAATAGCCACCTTGCCTCATCGACTTCGAACAAACCGACTGCTCTCCACTTCGTAGTGAGAACTCATGATCGACTCGAGAACACTCATCGTCACGCTGACCCTTGCGGGTCTGGTTCCCGTCCTCTCGCTCGCTCAACAGCATGAGCCGACGAACCTGGCCGAGCGCTACCTCGAGGCGCTCTACTCGCAGGACCTCGAAACACTCTCGTCCCTCGCCAGCGACGACCTCGTCTTCCACGACTCGACAGCGGCGGCTCTGCCCGGAGGGCCCTGGCGATTCGAAGGACGGGACAACGTGATCGACTTCTTTCGCTCGTCGGTCGAAGGGGTCGACGACACCGGGTTCGAGGTGATTCGCCAGTTTCAGGCCGGAGAGCAGAGCGTTCTCGAGCTGACCTACTGGACGCACGGAGATGGCGCGCCGCTCGGGGCGCCGGGAGTCCAACTCGAGCTGCGTGTGCCCGCAGTGACGGTGATCACGACTCGCGCAGGCAAGGTGATCGAGCACCAGGATTTCGTCGACTACGACACCTTGATGGCGCAGGTCGAAACCCAGGCGGCAGCCGCAAGCGAGCGAGCGGATCGCAAGGACGCAGACTCAGGAACGGTTCCCGCCGAGACCGTAGTGTTGTCTGACATCGATGCCATCGCTGATCGATATCTCCAGGCCATGTGGTCATTCGACTACGACGGTATGGCCTCGCTCCTGGCAGACGATGCGCTCTACGAGGACTACACCGCCGAATACTTCGACGTCGAGCCCTACGTGTTCGATGGCAAGCAGGAGATCATCGGCTTCTTCAGAGGCGTCAACGCGAGCTCATCGACGCAGTCCATCGAGCCATCCATCCGCTATCGCTTCAGCTCGGGCACCAACGTCGTCCTGCTCATCGACGTCACCGTGGAGGTCGACGGCGAAGCCTGGGGCGCACCGGGAAAGAGGCTCGAGGGATCGGGCCTGACGGTCACCTGGCTCAGGATCCAGAACGGCAAGGTCACTCGCCACATCGACTTCGCCGACTATGAGACCGCCATCCGGCAGTTCGAAGAACAGGGCGCTCAGCGGTAGAACTGAATCGCGCGAACTAACCGTCCTCGACACCGAACTCGAGCCTGAGCGACTCGAGCCGGCCATGGAGGTGCTCCTGGGTGTCAGCCAAAGCCGGATCGCCGTAGCGGTTGTCGAGTTCGTGCGGGTCGCTCTCCAAGTCATAGAGCTCCCAGGATCCCGCGTTCTCGTCGTCCTTCTCGTCGCCCTTTGCGACTTCGTAAAAACGGATGAGCTTGTAACGATCGGTGCGCACACCGTAGTGAGTCTGCACGTTGTGCCAGCCGTGCGGGTACTCGTAGTAGTGGTAGTAGATCGCATCGCGCCAGTCCGAGGGTGTGTTGCCCTCGAGCAAGGGCCGCAGGGAGCGCCCCTGCATCTCTGACGGCACACGGGCACCGGCCAGGTCGAGCAGCGTGGGCGCGAAGTCGAGATTGAGGACCAGGTCTTCATTGACCCGGCCAGCCGCGACTCCGGGACCCCGCACCAGAAGTGGTGTCGAGAGCGATTCTTCATACATGAAACGCTTGTCGTACCACCCGTGCTCGCCGAGATAGAAGCCCTGGTCGGAGGTATAGATCACGACGGTGTTGTCGGCCAAACCCTGTTCGTCGAGGGCGTCCAACACCCGGCCCACCCCTTCGTCGAGGGCCATCACGGTGCGCAGATAGTCCTTCATGTAGCGCTGGTACTTCCACAGCGCGAGCTCCCGGCCCTCTAGTGATCGCTCGGCAAAGTCGCGGTTGACTGCACCGTAGTGCTCATCCCAAGCGGCACGCTCTTCGGGCGTCAGTCGCTCGAGACTCCCCTTCCAGGAAGCCGAGGGATCCCACGTCGGGTGACCACCAGTTCCAGTCTCTTCACCGTAGACGTCCTCGGTGAGCTTCATGTCCGACGACAAGTACATCTGAGCGATGCGCATGTCGGCACGGGCTGCCGGATCTCGGCCTTCGTAGTCATCCCAAAACGTCTCCGGCACCGGCAACTCACGATCACGGAGGCGCTCGAGGTGGCGCACTGCGGGCATCCAGTTCCGGTGCGGAGCCTTGTGGTGATAGAGCAGCAGGAAAGGCTTGTTGCAATCTCGTTGCTCCAGGAACTCGACTGCGTGATCGGCGATCAGATCAGTCGCGTACCCCTCGATCTCGACGCGCTCGCCATTGTCCAGGAACACGGGTCGGTAGTAGGCGCCTTGTCCGACCAGGATCTTCCAATGATCAAAACCGGTCGGTTCGCTCTTGAGGTGCCACTTGCCGACGATCGCCGTCTGGTAACCGTGGCGCTGGAGGTGTTTGGGGAAGGTCGGTTGACTGCCGTCGAACTCGTCGCGATTGTCGCGCAGACCGTTGAGATGTGAGTACTTGCCGGTCAGCAGGACAGCGCGGCTCGGGGCACAGATCGAGTTCGTGACGAAGGCATTGCGAAACAGGACCCCGTCCTTGGCGATGCGACCGATGTTGGGGGTCTGTACGAGATCGCTGCCGTACGCGCTGATGGCGCGCTCGGCGTGGTCATCCGACATGATGAAGAGCAGATTTGGCCGTTCGGCTGCCCCGGCTTGCCATACCGAGGTCACGAGCAGCAGCGCGATTGCGAGGGTACGTCTCATGGCGATCTCGAGCCTCCGAGTGGATCCCCTTTTAAACAAGGAGCGAGCGGTCCGTTGGGTCGTCACCATGCTATCGACCGCCGAGCGGCGGCCCCGTCGACTCGCAACGCCTATTCGTATCGCCTGCCTTGGCTAGCGACTACTTCTGCTCTGCCATCCGTCGAACGTGAGTTCCAGAACCGACAACTCGGCCGGCACGCCGATCCGAAAGGGGAAGCCGTAGTGACCGAAACCCCGTGAACTGTAGAGGTGGTGTCGACCGGCCCGCCACAGACCATGCTCGAAAGCTGGCTGGCGAGACAGTCGCAAGATCGTCCAGTCGATGCCGAAGCGGAGCAACCCGAGCTGTCCGCCGTGGAGGTGCCCCGACAAGGTGATGGTGGGCGCGTGCGGATTTGGCGACAGTGTCTCAAGAACAGGAAGGAGCCTCCGAAAAGACGAGGGCGCATGGGCCAGAGCAAGCACCAGGTCGGCGCCGACCGTGGCGGCCTCACTTTCGGGGGAGCTCCTTTGGCGCTCGCCAGAGAGGCGGTCAGCCAACTCCTCGGGCGACTCCGAGAAGCGATAGTCGAGGCCGACGACGTGGATCCGCCTTGGGATGCGACCTTCTCGCTCCTTGCCCATCGACAGGAGAACGCCGTCGTCGACGAGGAGCTGGATCCCCGCAGCCGAACACGCCGATTGGACCGTGGAAGGAGCTTCGAGGTCGTGGTTTCCGTTACAGGCGACGAGAGGCACGCCCTCGCGGTCGAGTTCTTTGAGCGGCTCCAGCGACCAGGCCAGCCGCTCAGGCTCGCGTTGGGACTCCATCGTCAGGAAGTCGCCGGTGATTGCGACCAGGTCGGGCCGCGACTCCACGATGTCTCGACAGGCGGCCCGCAAACGAGCCGGCGACACGAGAGCCCCCAAATGAGGATCGGTCAGGTGCACGATGCGGAAGGCATCACCGGACGATCCAGCCACAGCGAGCCCGGCACGTCGCGTGACCTCGGCGCGCTCTGGCAATCCGTGCTCCGTACCAGGAATGGCCTGCGGGTCCAGGCGGACCCCGACCGACTCGAGACGGCACACCAGGGACTCCCACAAACCGTAGGTGGCGGCGAGGAACGGAAGCCACCAGCCCCACGGCGGGAGGCCGAGCAGTGCAGCCACCGCCCAGGGTGCCGAGAGCCAGGACGCGGCAACGACCCACAAGCCGGGCCAGGTCACGAGAAGGCGAAACGGCCAGGACCGGAGCCGAGGCCGAATCAGAGACAGAAAATGGAGCCATGTGACGAGCTGCAGCGCCACGACGGGCCAACAGATCGATCCGGCGAAGAAGACCTCGGGCAGTGCGCTCTGCCAGGTAGCCCCCAGCGCTGACCAACTGAAGGTCACCAATCCGAGAACTACGGCACTGAAGGCCGCATAGAGCCGGGTCCTCAGAGCAGCCGAAAGCACCACCACCGAAGCCCATCCCAACCACAACAACCAGATCGGCATCTGATTCTCCTCGCTAGAAGCAACAAATAGAATTCGCACCTTGATCGGCAAGACACTCTCGCACTTCTCCATCAACGCCAAGCTGGGCTCTGGCGGCATGGGAGAGGTGTATCGCGCGACGGATGAGTCGCTCGCTCGCGAGGTTGCACTCAAGGTTCTGCCGCCAGACATGGCGGGCGACGCCGATCGGCTGGCGCGATTTCGTCGCGAGGCGCGCGCCGTCGCCGCGCTCAACCACCCGAACATCGTCACTCTGCACTCGATCGAAGAGGAAGACGGCGTTCACTTCCTCATTCTCGAGCTCGTCGAGGGCCACACCCTGGCCGAGGAGGTCACTGATCAAGGTCTGAAGATGCAGCGTCTGCTGGCGCTCGCTGTACCGATCGCGCAAGCGGTTGCCGCCGCGCACGCGAAAGGCATCACTCACCGCGACCTCAAGCCCGCCAACGTGATGATCACGCCCGACGATCGCGTCAAGGTACTCGACTTCGGTCTGGCCAAACTCACCGAGCAGCCCAGCTCAGCCGAGCTGACCCTGATGCAGACCCAGGAAGCCACGCGTGACGGGATCATCCTCGGCACCGTGCCCTACATGTCTCCGGAGCAGGTCGAGGGCAAGCCGCTGGGGCCACCAAGCGACGTCTTCTCGCTGGGGGTCTTGCTCTACGAGATGGCCACCGGCACTCGCCCGTTCCAAGGAGAGACCAATCCCGCGCTCATGTCGTCGATCCTCCGCGATACGCCGCGTCCTATCCGCGAGCTGCGCGACGATCTCCCGGAATCGCTCGGTCATGTCCTCTCACGCTGCCTCGAGAAGGATTCGACGGTTCGCTACGACACTGCGGGACCGCTGGCGGACGTGCTCGAAACACTTCGCCGAGATGTCGAGTCCGGCGCGACCACCAACGCGCCGAAGATCGAGACTTCCGCCGGCAAGCCCCAGCAGAAGTCGGTCGCCGTACTCCCCTTCATAAACCGCAGCGGCAATCCCGACGACGACTACTTCAGCGACGGCCTCTCCGAAGAGCTGATCAACGGACTCGGCAAGCTCCATCATCTCAAGGTCAGCGCGCGCGGCTCGTCTTTTCAGTTCCGCGGCCAGGAGATCGACGTCCGCGACGTCGGTGAGAAGCTGGGCGTCGACAACGTGCTCGAGGGCAGCGTGCGGATGGCAGGCGACCGCTTGCGCATCACGGTCCAACTGGTGAGCTGCGCCGACGGCTACCAGCACTGGAGCGAGCGCTTCGACACGCGCATGGAGGACGTCTTCGACACCCAGGACGAAATTGCCCAGGCGATCGTCGAGAAGCTCGAAGTCGAGATGGGTGACCGCGTCGCCGAAGCACCGCTGATCAAGAAGGGAACCGACAACCTGGAGGCCTACCAGCTCCTCCTCCGCTCACGGCAGGCGAGACGGACCTGGTCCGGGCCTGGCTTCCTAGAGGCCATCGGGTTGCTCGAGAGAGCCATCGTCTTGGATCCCGATTTCGCGGATGCCTACGCCGAGCTCGGACTCTCCTGGAGCCATGCTTCCGCTTACGGCTACCTACCTGACAAAGAGGCCTTCCGCCATCTGCAGTCCAACGTGCAGCGAGCGCTCGAGCTCGACCCTGAATCGGCTCCGGCCAGAACGATGTCGGCGCAGATCCATGCCGTGCTTCTAGACTTTCGTGGTGCACTCGAAGAGGCGCAGAAGGCGTTCGCTTCGAACCCGCAGTATGTGGAAGGCTACTTCGCTGTGGCCTGGAACGCGGCCGCCTCGCGCCGACACGCGGAGTGCATCTCAGCAGCACAGAAGGCTCTCGACCTGGATCCCCTCGAGCCTTACACCAGAGGTTATGCATCGTTGTACCTCTTTCTGGGCAACGATGATGTCGCCGCCGAAAAGACGTGCCAGCAGAGCCTGGAGCTCTTTCCTGAGGAGATTTCCGTCCACTGGACGCTCGCGCTCGTCTACTGGAAGAGGCGCCAGCAAGCTGCAGCACTCGCCAGCAGCGTCAGGGCTCTCGAACTGGGCGGTACGTCTTCCGCACTGTTCGTTGGCTACGCCTCGGCAATCCACTTCTACTTCGGTGAGACGAGCAAGGCCGAGAGGCTGCTAGCCAGCGCAGAAGAGTTGGGTCAAGCATCGGGTGGCTCTCGCCAGTGGTTGGCGGTCCTCGAAATCGCACGTGGAAGAACGGACGAAGCCATCGCATTGCTCGAGAACCTTGTCAGCGAGCGCGACCTGGGCTTTCCCGTGGTGCGACCCATTTGTGAGAACCTCGGGATCATCGAGGACGAGAGAATCCGGGATGCCATGGACAGGCTCGGACTTCCATGAGCTGCGCGCTTGCGGTCGAGTGGTGGAGCGTTCGTCAGCAACATGCACTCCCTCAGGCAATATCCTCGAGAGAGGTTCTTCGCCTGTCGGCTCTGAACGACGGTCGGGTGAGGGCAGTCGTGTGAGCAAGATGCTTGCGTGGCAACCTCCCGTCGAGCGGCATCCCTCGGGGCCGCAGGTGCAGTCATCCTGGCGAGGGATAGTTGAAAGTACGATGCAGAGTCGAGTCAACATCGGAGAACCCGAGATTCGAACCTCCCAACCCAGCGGTGTGGAACTCGTGCAGGTTCCGAGCGGCAGCTTTCTCATGGGCTCGCCGGAGCTCGAGCGTGGGCGACTCTCCAGTGAAGGCCCAGAGCATGTCGTCACGGTGCAGGCTTTCTGGATCGGACGCTACGCGGTCACCAACAGAGAGTACGAGAGGTTTCTTGCCGCCAACCCTGGCTCTCGATCTCCCGAGCTCTGGCATCGCTACGACCACAACCGACCGCAGCAACCAGTCGTCGGTATCAGCTGGCACGAGGCTCGGCAGTTTGCCGAGTGGGCGGGTGGCCGCCTGCCAACTGAGGCGGAGTGGGAGTACGCGGCGCGCGCAGCAACGAGCGAGCCCTACCTCACCAGTTCGAACATCGAAGACCTCTACCGCTACCACGCCTGGCTCGACGGAAACTCCCGCGGACGCAAACATGAGGTCGGGCACAAACAACCGAACTCATGGGGCCTTCACGACGTTCTCGGCAACTGCTCCGAATGGTGCGAGGACGATTGGCACGACAGCTACGGAGGTGCGCCCGAGGACGGCTCGGCGTGGCTCGATGAACCTCGGGGACCGGAGCGGGTGATTCGAGGAGGTGCGTTCGACGAGCAGGCAGAGACGGCGCGAGTCGGCTTCAGGGATCACTACCCACCCTGTCAGCGTCGATACGATGTCGGATTCCGTTTGGCGTTCTCCACCGAACCGGACTCCTGCTAGCACTGAGGTGAGCGTTTGCCACCTCTGACGTCGCGGATGCGCTCCATGCTGTGAATGCTCAAGGCCAAGCTCGGCCAGGGCAGCTGTTCTCACATCACGAGATGGACGACCGAATCGCGATCGTGAGGTTCTTCGCCTGCCGGCTCAGAACGACGGGAGGGGGGCGCAGGACGAGCGAAGCGACGTCCGCGACAAGGACGAGCAAAGCGATGTCCGCTGCCCCATCAACGCGACGAGATTCGATCCCGACGCCAAGCGGCGCCAGACAGGACGAGCAAAGCGACGTCCGCTGTGCCAGCGACGCAACGAGCCTCGATCCCGACGCAAGGCGGTGTCCGCGAACAGGACGAGCGAAGCGACGTCCGCTGCCACCTACGCGGAGCAAAGAGATTCGATCCTGAGCGGCCCGGCGCGAAAGCGACGGCCGCGACCGACTGAAGCTCGGCTCGCGCGACAGGACGAGCGAAGCGAGGGATGGAGCGGGAGACGAGATTCGAACTCGCGACCAACAGCTTGGAAGGCTGTGACTCTACCCCTGAGTTACTCCCGCATATCCAGGCCTAAACCGAAAGCCCAAGACCGACGAGCGTAGCGACGTCGACCCTCCACCCATTGTCGCACACCAAAGGTGACGAGGGCCGAAAGGCCCAATGTCACCGCTCGTCGCCGAAACGCCGCACCAGCCAAGAGCGACCTCGACTCACATGCCTACAAGCGAGACAAAAGATTTGCTTCGAGTCGCGTTGAGCGCCGAAGGCGCGAAACGCGCGAACACCAAGATCCATCCGCCTCACCGATCGACGAACGAAGTGAGGAGATGGTGGAGGCGGATGGATTTGAACCACCGTAGGGATTAACCCGGCAGATTTACAGTCTGCTGCCTTTGACCACTCGGCCACGCCTCCAGAGGCTTCCAGATTGTCAAGGACACTGTCTCTGACACCAACGCTTCTGATCTCTCTCGACTCCGGGGAGCCCACTGGAGCCGGCACCCGGATTCGAACCGAGGACCTACTGCTTACAAGGCAGTTGCTCTACCACTGAGCTATGCCGGCGCTGAGCAGGTCAGTCTCCCGGAAGCTGGCGCCGGTAGGGCCGGGCCGACCAGAAGCTCGCCTCGAGCGACTGGGCCGCTCTGAGCGAAAGCGCAGTCTAGCCGAACTTGGGGAGGGCGGGCAACGGATGTTTAGGCCGAATCGTGGCGCCAGGTTGAGGACCCTCGAGTGCGCAGGTATCAGGAGTCGGGCTGACTCGCGCTAAGGCTCAGGCGCTGACGGACTGCCTCGAACAAGATGGCCGACGCCGCGGTCGCGACGTTGAGCGACTCCACCTTGCCCTGCATGGGCAGACTGATCAGCTCGTCGCAGTGTTCGCGGGTGTGGGCACGCAGCCCGTTCTCTTCGCCACCGAGACAGATGACAGCCTTGCCGCTGAGATCGACATCCCAGACGGACTTGCCTTCCATGGCAGCACCGTAGACCCAGAATCCTTCGGACTTCAGCTTGGCCAGCGTCTGTGCACTATTGGTGACCCGTTCCACGGGAATCCAGCTCGCAGCACCAGCCGCGGTGCGAACTGCGAACTCAGACAGTGGTGCCGTTCCTCGGTCTCGGGCCAGGACTCGTCCGACACCGGCGCCTTCGCAGACGCGCAGCAACGCGCCAAGGTTGCGCGGATCCTGAATATCCTCGAGCAGAACGAGCAGGTTGGGGTCGCCGGCCGAGTCACCAACTGCACCGTCGTCCGCGACGAGCGCGCCAAAACCGTTGTGGGCGCCTTCGGCAAGTCCGGAGAGCTCACCTTCGGCCACCGCCCGAATGGCAATCGAGTGGCGCTCGGCGTGGGCTTCGACCTCGGCTCGACGCTTGCTGCGCCGGTCGCGACCGATCCACAGCTCCTTGACGCGGTGCGGCTGGCTGCGCAGCAGCTCGCGAATGGGGTGAAAGCCGTACACCAAGGTAAGCCCTGTCGGTACCTCCAGTGGGGTGTTGGCTACCTGAGGACTCTGGACGACCTCGCGACGTTCGAGTGGGGAGCCGGAATCGGCCCTGGCCGGTTGGCTGCTTCTCGGCTGCGGCGAGACCGACGACCTCTGTCTGTCGGACGGTCGTCGCCCTCGATCCCCCGACGGCGAGGGCTGGCCTGAATCCCGCTGACCAGGACGACTGGGGCGATTGGAGCGAGAGCGCGCCGAGTCTGATGATCTGCCCGCTCCCCGGCCGCCTCCTGCGGCCGCGCGAGGGCCTCGCTGCCTGCCGGCCGGGCGTGCGTCGTCCCGACGTCCAGCTCCGCGGTCATCTCGACCACCGGAGCGCCGGCTCTGGCCGCCTCGGCTGTCAACCTCTTCTCGGGGGGTCCGCGCCGGCCGTCGAGGTCGACCACGCTGATCAGGACGGTCTTCGCGGCCACTGGCGCGACCTCCGGATCGACCTCCGGATCGACTACTTGGTCGACCGCCTGGTCGCGAGTCTCGGCTGTCACGCTTACGGGAGTCATCGTCGCGGCCACGCCGCGCCGTGCCAGTTTCTCCGGAGCGACGGTTCCTGGCGCCCGGCCCTTTGGGTCCGCCTTCGGTCCGCTTCCTGGAACCACCAGGACGCCCGCGGCGCGGTCCGCCGCCCGGCGGCTTCCTGGCACCGCCACCTGATTTCGATCCGTCGCGAGGAGGCTTACGTCGAGCGGCCATTGGAATCCTTGGGAGTCATGGGTTCCTGTGCGGAACACCAGTGGAATGCGGGGAGCTGTGGGGGGAGAAGTGCTCGTCGAGCGTACGGAAGTGACGAGATCGTGGGAGCTGCGGCTTGGATGGAGCGGCGGACCGAGGGAAGGTGGTGGCGACGACGGTTCAGTGCAGGTCGAACGTTCCACTTGGGTCGGGGTCCTTCCCGGCGGCCGGATCGAGCACTTTCGGCGCAGCTGACCAGGCTCGCCGGCCTTTGGTCAGGATGACAGGGGAAAGCGGCCGGCCGTATGGTGAATGCGGGGACTGCGGCTTGGATGGAGCGGCGGACCGAGGGAAGGTGGTGGCGACGACGGTTCAGTGCAGGTCGAACGTGCCACTTGGGTCGGGGTCCTTCCCGCCGGCCGGGTCGAGCACTTTCGGCGCAGCTGACCGGACTCGCCGGCCTTTGGTCAGGATGACAGAGGTTGGGCGGTCCGTCAGAACGACAGAGCTTGGGCGAACACTCTTCGTGCTCGCTCGACCGAGTGGCCGCCAAGGGGGGTCATGAAGCTGTCCTGAGTCGCCGAGGCGAGCTCAGACCTCCATGATGTCCTTTTCTTTGGTGTCGAGAATGCTGTTGATCTCGGCGATGTACTTGTCGTGCAGCTTCTGCATCTCGTCGTGACCGCGCTTCTCGTCGTCCTGCGAGATCTCTTTGTCCTTTTCCATGGACTTCAGCATGTCGTTGCCGTCGCGACGATTCTGGCGGATGCGGTTGCGATGGTTCTCGGCCACCTGGTGGGCCTGCTTGACCAGCTCTATGCGACGCTCCTCGGTCAGCTGCGGGACAGGAACTCGCACGAGTCGACCGTCGTTCGACGGGTTGAAGCCGAGTCCCGACGCCTGAATGGCTTTCTCGATGGCATCGATCTGTGACGGATCGAAAGGCTGGACGTTGATCAAAGTAGCGTCGGCGACGCTGAGGTTGGCCAACTGGTTGAGCGGCGTCTCGGTGCCGTAGTAGTCGACGCGAACGCCGTCCAGCATGGTCGTCGACGCTCGACCCGTACGGATCTTCTTGAGCTCGTCCTGGAAGTGCTCGACTCCCTGCTTCATTTCCAGCTCGATCTCCTGAAAGAGCTCCTGCATGGCCTTTCTCCTGCTCTTCTGCGCTCACCTGCTCGCTGGCACTGGTGGCACTTGACGACCTCACGGACATCGGCTCGCCTCCACGAGCTTCGGCTGCGCCAGCTCGTCCGACACGACCAAACTCCTGAGACACCGAGACTTCAGTCCGAAAACTATCCGATCCGGGGTTCGATAGCGAAGCTTCGGCTCCTGGGTCCTCGATCGAATGTCAGGACGAGACGGCTTTTTCGCTTCTCAACAGTGAAGACCGGGATTCGGCGTGAAGGTTCCGACCACTAGCCACCACCTACGACTTCCATGAGGAGCGGCAGCCACGATGATCTCGATACCAGGAGTTCCTGGATCCAAATGCCCCGCTGAGCGTAGGGCCACGTCAACCAGACGGCTGTCGCGACGTCTTACCCTCGCCCTTCTACTCCTCAGCGGTTCGCTCCTAGCGACGCAGTTGGTGGCTCAGATCCGACTCAGCGATCCGATCCTCTACGAGACGCAGACCGTTGGGGGAGACTTTGCCACTCGTTCGGCGGTCGGGCCGAACTTTCAGGCCATGATCGCCACGCGCTTCATCCTGCCGCCGAGCGATCTGGGCTGGCGACTCTCCGGTGTCACCCTGCTCACCCGCTACTTCGATCAGGGCATCGTCACCTCGGAGATCGGGCAGGCTCGGACCTTCGATATCCAGGTATTCCCCGACAACGGCACCCGATTCGCACCGACGGGATCGCCGCTGGACGCGGTACCGAGTCCTTCCGCGCTTGCTCATCGCCAGGCCTCGGCCACGGGTCAGAACGTGGGCTTTCCCCTCGACGCCGCGTTCAACGTCGACTTTCCGCCCATCGACCTCGAACCGAGCACGCTCTATTGGATCACCGTCACCGCGGTCGGTGAGGACTTCGGCAACGACACCGGAACCCACTTCGCCTGGTGGGGAGTCGACGGTGCACCCAAGGCGGTTGCGGCCGGCGGCGGAACACTCTGGTTCCAGACGTGGACCTTCATTCAGCGCGATCAGTACATGGCGCTCGCCGGAGTCGAAGGTGGACCACCGATCTTCGTCGACGGATTCGAGTCCGGCTCGACCTGTGCCTGGGGAGGCTGCTGATGAACACCGCAACGATCGTCGCTCGAGCAACTGGTCTGCTCATGACGCTTGCTGCGTCTCTGAACGCCCAGGCAATCACGGTATTGCCCACGACGGGCTGCTCTCCGAACACACCCGGCCACGACGTGCTCTTCAAGAAGGCCGACGTGAGCGAATTCGGCACGCTCGGACACATCGACGATGCCGAGTT
>JANQPS010000499.1 GCA_028285365.1 Thermoanaerobaculia bacterium
CGCAGCGTGCCGTACCCGGGCGACATCGAGATCGTCAAGAAAGATCACTCGCTCCATCGGTACCGACTCGAAGAGTGGGGGGGTGCAATCTTCGTGTGCCTCGATCCCGAGACCGAACCGCTGAGCAAGAAGCTCGAGTCACTGGATCGCTACCTCAACCACTACGAGCTCGACCGCTACGTGCACACCCGCCCGGGGGGCGAGGTTCGGCATTGGAAGACCAACTGGAAGCTGGCATTCGAGAACGGCATCGAGAGCTACCACCTGTTCAAGGTCCACGCGCAGACACTGGAGCCGATCACCCCTACTCGCGACGCTTTCTACCTCGCAGGCTCGGCACCATGGTCGCTCACCGCGGGCACCTATGTCAGCCCTGAGAAGCGCAAAGGAGACGAACCGCCCGGCATCACGGACTTCGAGCTCGGCAACTACGTGCTGGTGTCGATCCCGCCTTCCCTGGTGGGGATCCTCAGCCCGAGCTCTTGGGGTTTCATCTCGGTGCTGCCCAAGTCGCCTGAGGAGTGCCTCATCGTCGGCGGTTCTCTCTCTCCTCGCGAGCTTCGCGGTAGCGGTAAGAGTTCTGAACAGTTCTTCGACCTGTTCATGGAAGAGGACCGGGTCATCTGCGAGCGCAATCAGCTCGCCATGCGCACCCGACGCGCGAGCGGCGGCCGGTTGATCCAGCTCGAACGGATCCTGGTCGATTTCCACCAGTATCTCGGTTGGAAACTGTTCGGCAATACGCCCGATGCGCTCTGGGAGTCTCCAGACTGCCGTCTCGATGCCGCGGCGGTCTGACGAGGCACGACCTCGCCACGACCTCGCCACGACCGTCCTCACAGATTAGCCTCGGGGCGACCTTTTTTGGGAATCTGGTGACTCGGGTCCGTCCAACCTCCTGGTTGTCGGAATCACTCACTACATTTCGAGGGAGGCCTCCCATGTCTCTGTCTCTGGACGGACCAGCATCCGCGAAGGAACGAAGCCAGTCGATCCAGTGTGGACGAGCACGCGCTACCGGCAAGGTGGTGATCCCCCTTGCCCTTGTCTTGACCCTCTGCGCCTTACCGCTGACGGCCCAGGAGACGCCGACCGTCGGCGAAGTCTTCCTGTGCACGTTTCACGAGGGTAAGAGCTGGCCAGATCTCGAAGCGGCCACCGCGGTCTACAACTCGGCGGTAGCCGAGTCGGGAATCGAGCCAGCCAACGAGTTCGTGTGGCGGCCCTTCAGGTCGCAAGCCGACTTCGACTTCTTGTGGGCCGCCTACTACCCCGACCTCAAGGCCTGGGGCCGCGGAGTGACAGGCTACATGGGGTCAGAGGCCGGAGCGGTTGCCGACACGCTCTGGGCGGCCGTAGCCGACTGCGACTCGGCCATGACGCTCGTGGAGAACATCTACGACTCGGATGGGCTCCAGAGTGCCTCGCGCGATCCGCGCAACCCCAACGCTCTGGAGAGCTACGTCTGCACCTTGAACGAAGGCAAGACGATGGCCGACCTCGACGCCGCCATCGCCCGCTGGCATGCCTACGTCACCAAGCTGGGCCTGCCAATGGACGTCTACAAGCGGACTCCCTTCATCGGTACCAGTCCGACGACTGACGTGTCGATTTTTGCGGTACACCCGAGCGTGAACACGTTCGCCCAGACGGCAACGACGTACCAGAGTGCCGAAGGTTTCGATCAGGTGCAGGCGGGCTTCAACGAGGCCAACACGTGCAGGTCGTCTCTGTGGCTCAGCTGGCAGGTCTCGCCGCCTGCTCCGTAGCGGTAGGACCAAGGGACAAGGGTCCGGTCCCATAGGTGGATCGGACCAACTCTCTTCACAGTCCTTTTGCCTGGAGACCGCCCAGGCAATAACTGTCGTCGCTCGACGGAGCGACCGTCGACTGCCCCCTGAGCTCCCGACTCGTTCGGGCGGCGCGAATCAGCATTTTCTGACGCTACGATCGTCTCCTCGAGAGACGTCGACACTGACAAGGCCGAAGGTGCGGGTTACTTCCTCGCCTGTCTGTGGGCGACTCTGCTCCTCGCAGCCGTCACAGATGCGGCTCGAGGAGGCCCCCTTCGGCCAAGGGTCGGCAACGAGACCGACGCCACAACGCCATCGATCATGGGCTCCGAGAGCGAGCACGGGATCCGACTGTCTGGATTCGCGACCCCCAAGCTCTTCGGCAACAGGCCTGTCGCGCGCCCGAGATCTAGACACCCCACATGAGACACAATAGTCTCACTTTGTGCTGTACAATCGCCCAAATACTCGGAGACACGTCATGACGAGACTTGGTGTTCTGGGACTTCTGGCACTCGGGTTCCTCACTGTCACGCTACCGGCGGTCGGTGCCACCAGACCCGATGTCGACCAGCTGGGAACCCAGGGCATCGTCGAGATCGTCGGCACTCGCATGATCGACCTCGACGGCAATCTCCTGAGGTTTGGCCTCGAGGACGGCCTGAAGCCCGTAGCCCTGGTCTTCCTCGAGACGACCTGCGTCATCTCCAAACGCTACGCTCCCGAGCTGGTGAGCTTCGCGCAACACGCCGAGCAGCACGGCCTCGAGTTCTACGCCGTCGTGTCCGAACCCAACATCTCAGCGAGCGAGCTGCGCGACTGGCGCAAGGACTACGCCCCGGGCTTGACCATGGTGTTCGACGCATCCGGTGACCTCGCGATGCGTCTCAGACCACAGGTCGTACCCGAGGCCATCATCGTCGGCAAAGACGACACGGTGCTCTACCGCGGACGGATCGACAACCGCTTCGCCGCCGTCGGCAAGCTCCGCAACACGATTACCTCGCACGACCTCAAAGACGCCATGACGGTGATCGGGGCCGGCGCTCTCCCCAAGGAGAGCCGCACACAGCACGTCGGATGCGCCTTCGAGGCGTGGACCGACGACATCCCCGAAACCGTGACGTACACCCGCGACATCGAGCCGATCCTGCGCTCGGCCTGCTCCGACTGTCACCAGCCAGGCAACGTCGCACCATTCCCGCTGCAGACCTATCAAGACGCCAGGAGGCGCGCCAAGATGATGGCCAAGGTCGTCGCCGACGACTTCATGCCGCCCTGGTGGGTCAGGCCGGGTCACGGTCAGTTCTGGGCTGCGCGAACCTTGAGCGACAGGCAAAAAGGACTGCTGGCGCAGTGGGCCAAGAGCGGGGCGCCGGAAGGCGATCCGGCCGATCGACTGCCTCGGCCCGAGCCCACCGCCAAGCGCGGACGCTCCACTCCACCGACCCTGACTGTGCAGACACCAGACTTCGAGCTGCCAGCGACCGGCGAAGACGTCTATCGCTACTTCGTCTTCCCCGCTCCCGAAGAGCTCAGCGAGGACACAGTCTTCCTTGGTGCCTCAATCGAAGCGGGAGACCCCGAAGTGGTCCATCACGTCGACTACTTCATCGACCACAGCGGCCGCGCCCGCGAACTCGACGAACAAGATCCCGAGCCTGGCTTTTCGGTTTTCGGCACCGGCTCCTTCTTGAGCTACTTCGACGGCGGCTTCCTCGGCGCCTGGGCCCCTGGCGGTGACGGACCGCGCGAGCGCCGAACCGGCGACCGCGAGCGCGTCGGGCAGCTGATCAAGGGAGGTGGCGACCTGGTAATGGAGATCCACTACCACTTGAGCGGCAAGAAGACCGTCGACAACACGTCGATGTCGCTCTACCTCGACGAGCCCGGCTCAGTCGACCGCTACATCGGGACTCTGTTCGCCGGCACGACCGACGTCGACATTCCGGCAGGAGCGCAGGACTACGTTCGTCACTTCTGGATGGACATCCCCGCAGATGTCGACATCTTCAACGTCGCCGCTCACATGCACTATCTCGGGCAAGACGTCTCCGCGATCGCAACCTTCCCGGACGGGACACAACGATCGATCTTCCAGCTCGACCGATGGGACTTCCGCTGGCAAAGCGCCTACAGCTACCTCGAGCCGATCCGCCTCCCAGCCGGGAGCCGACTCGACTTCTGGTACCGCTTCGACAACTCCGAGAACAACTTTGCCAATCCTTTCGATCCACCGGTGCGGGCCACCTGGGGCTGGGACACGGACCAGGAGATGGCTGAGGTCTACCTCACTGCGGCAGCAGTCGAGAACGAGAACCTCGACCGCCTCCGGCGTTCGGCCTACGCCTCCTGGTCTCGTCCTGCAACACCCGGATACGAGATCCCCATCGATCTCACCGACAGCCAGAAGGCCTACGAAGAGATTCGCCAGCTCGACCTGTGGTCTCCGCAGACGAGTTGGACCTTGCGAACGCTCGCATCACTGGCTGAGCCTTTCGACCGA
>JANQPS010000500.1 GCA_028285365.1 Thermoanaerobaculia bacterium
GACTCGGATGTGCGTCGCCCCCTCCTCGACTGCGATCTCGAAGTCGTTGCTCATACCCATGGAGAGTGCACCTGCGAAGGAGTCTCCGACGCTCGACTGCAGCCAGTCGCGCTTTGCCCGGAGTTCACGAAACCAGTGTCGCTGGCGCGCCTCCTCGACTTCGGGTGGCGGTATGGCCATGACCCCAACCGGTAGGAGGCCTTCGATGTCGAAACACGCGAGAACCCCGTCGGGTCGGTCGCCGACAAATCCGTGTTTGCTCTCCTCGCCCCCCAGGTTGAACTCGAAGAAGCAATCGAGCGTGCGTCCCCGACGCACGGCTTCGCGACCGAGTGCGCGAGCGATCTTGACGCGATCGACCGATTGCACGACATCGAAGAGCTCGACCGCTCGTCGCGCCTTGTTCGATTGCAGCGGTCCGATGAGGTGCCACTCGATATCCGATGCGAGAGCCGGTTTCTTGCTCTCGGCTTCCTGTACCCGGTTCTCGCCGAAGACCCTCAGCCCTGCGTCGTAGGCGGCCTCGAGGCGGCCCAGTGGTTGGCGCTTGCTGGCTCCTACCAGCGTGACGCCTTCAGGATCGCGGCCTGCTCGCTGGCATGCCTGGGCGATCCGCTGCTCGATTTCGTGGAGTGAATCGGCGACGGCCACTCTCGGTGCAGCTCCTCAGGGGGCGAAAGGTGGCTCGCCCTGACACGGTCAGTCTTCGGTTTCGATGTAGAAGATGCGCTGGCGGCCGCACTCGCATAGGACCAGCTCGCTGCTGCGGCGGATCTCGACGACCACCTGAGGTCGGACGCTGTAGTTGCAGACGCTGCAGCGCCACATCGAGGGGCCGGAGCGATCGATCTTGTGAATCTTGGCGAGCGGATCACCGTCATGGCGCTCGAACAAGCGCTCGAACTGAGCCAGGACGCTTGCAGAGACCTTGCCTCTGACGACTTCGAGTTGTGCCTCGAGCTGATCGATCCTGTCTTTGACGGCAGGACGCTCCTCCTCCCAGGCAGCGAGCTGCGTCTGGTAGTCGCCGTCGAGCTCCTTGAAGCGATCTTCGAGCTCGGTTTTCCTGGTCGTGGCCTCTTCCGAGGCCTCGAGCTCGCCAAGAGACGCTTCCTCGTGGGTGCGGAGGTTCTCTTTGGCGGTGTCGATCTCGCTCAGGATTGCCCCGTACTCGCGCTGGGTCGTGACCTGTCCGATCTGGTCCTGCAGCTGGTCGATGCGTTCCTTGAACTCTGCGGCAGACCCGTCTTGAGACCTGCGCTCGAGCTCGCTGCGCTGGAGCTGCTCATCGATCTCGTCGATTTCACGCTTGACGCTCTCGCGCTCTTCGTGAAGTTGCGACATCGACTCGGGGACGCCCTCATACAGAGCCTTCTGGTCCTTGAGTGCTGCAAGGACCTCGTGTAGCTCGACGATGGACTCGGTTGTGTTGGGCATCTATTCGGTTTCTCCCTCTTTCTGCGGCCCGGCGAACTCGAGTCCTCGAAGTCTCGTCATGCCAGGTTCGAGAACCCAGC
The DNA here is from genome assembly GCA_028285365.1 of Thermoanaerobaculia bacterium. Classification (GTDB taxonomy): domain Bacteria; phylum Acidobacteriota; class Thermoanaerobaculia; order Multivoradales; family Multivoraceae; genus JANQPS01. The sequence goes on from JANQPS010000500.1 coordinate 1,518, forward strand.
CGGACGAGCAGGCCACCTTGTCAAGAGCCTGGTCCCAGGACCTTCCGTGTGAGAGAGATGCATCGCTGAGCTCATCCGCGGCGAGTAGTTGAAGGCTCTTGAAGGTTGTCTTCCTGTGGGTCCACCTGGATTCGAACCAGGGACCTGCCGGTTATGAGCCGGATGCTCTAACCGCTGAGCTATGGACCCGCGAAACCCCGTTGGAGGGAGGTGGAGTATAGCCGAGAGCGACCGAGGCTCCTCAGACTGGTCCAGCGCCGAGGACCATTGCACAGGCGAAGACAGAGGCGCCTGAGGTGAGAGCCTCTAGCGCCCAGGCAAAAGCTTGCCCGCTCCGGTGAAAAGCGCGACTCCAGGGAATGATCTGGAGCACCGAGGCAAGGCAGAGGCGGAGAGAGATTCCGACGGTCTGTGACCTGAGTCGGGAGCCCGGAGGCCGCGGCAGCGAGTCTAGAGTCCCAGCACGGCGGCGTTGCCGTCGGCGAGGTTCTTGATCAGCTCGTCACGGAAGTAATCGCTCGACGAGCGCACGCTCGGATCGACCCGCTCGTCGTACATCTTGCGTGATCGATCGATGTCCTCGCGAAGCTGCAGATAGATGTTGCCCTGTGCCTTGCCGGCCTCGATCTGCTCCTCGTTGTAGAGCTTGATCTCGCTGACCAGAAGCCGTGCCAGTCGCTTGGCCTCTTCGTGGAGCGGATCTTCTTCGGCGGCGCCGGACGAGCCAGTGAAAGCCCAACCCGGTCCATCCAGATCGTCAGGAGGCATGACCTCGCTGCTGCCTCGCTTCTCCGGCTTGGGTGGCTGGTCGGCGCCAACGGGTGTCAGGGTCGGCGTTTCGATGACCGGCCCCGGAGCTTCCACGGTCTCGAGCGACTGAGCTGCCGGCGTGGGGGCCGCGATCGTTTCGGCTGGACTCGGTACCTTGGGAGGCACGGTCTCTGGCGCAGCTTCCGGCGGAGTCTGAGGCGTCGTATCGAAGCCCGTCGGTGGAGGGGGTTCGAGGGCCGAGTCCGTGTCACGGGCGGCCTGGGTGAGCTCGTCGAACGGTGATGCCAACGCCGGGTCGGCGGTCGGCGTCAGCGAGTCGAAGACGTGGCCGGGGGGGGACTCGGGCTCGATGTCGCCGGCGCCGAGCGGCGCAGGCTCGGGCGAGCTCACTGACGACCACAGAGGGTCG
>JANQPS010000506.1 GCA_028285365.1 Thermoanaerobaculia bacterium
GCTGCTCGACGCCGATTCCTCAGGCGCGACCTCAATCGACGGTGGAGTGCCCAGCGTCTCGAGGAGCTGGAGCGTTTCGACGGTCATCTCGAGGCGGAAGACTCCGAAATGCTGGAGCTTCACCACGAGATGGAGAGCATGCTCGAGTGGAGCGGTACGAAGTACCTGATGGACATGCACACGACGTCGGCGCCCGGACCAGCTTTTGCCCTGTTCGACGACCAGCTCGACAATCGACGATTCGCGCTGAACTTCCCGGTGCCGCTCGTGATCGGCTTCGAAGAGGAGCTCGAAGGGACGCTGCTCGATTTTCTGGCCGATGACGAAGTGGTCACCTTCGGGTTCGAGAGTGGCCAGCATGACGACGCGCACTCCGTGACGCTGGCGCGCGCCGCCCTGTGGGTCGGGCTCGAGGCGAGCGGGGTCATTGCCAAGGGCTCGCGCTACGAGCTCGAAGAGGCCCGCTCCCAGCTGCGCGCCGCGAGTGACGGACTACCAGACGTCGTCGAGGTGAGGTACCGGCACCCGGTCGAGGAGGACGACGGATTTGTCATGAACCCCGGATTCGGAGGCTTCGAGCATCTGGAGGCAGGTCAGGTTGTCGCGCGCGATGATCGTGGTCCGGTAGCGGCTCCCGAAGCGGGCCAAATGCTCATGCCGCTCTACCAGTCGCAGGGTGAGGACGGCTTTTTTGTCGTTCGCCGGGTTCGCAGGTTCTGGCTCCATCTCTCGGCGCTGCTCAGGCGCGCCGGCGTGTTGCGCGTCGTGCACTGGTTGCCGGGAATCTCGCGGCACCCTGGGCTGTCGCACTCCTATCTCGTAAATCGCAACGTCGCCCGCTTCTATGCTCTAGAGATCCTTCATCTGCTCGGATTCAGACGCCATCGAAGTCTCCGGGACCGAATCATCGTCACCCGTCGAGACCACATCCATCTGGAGTTCGACGACTAGAGGACGGCGCCGACGGTGAGCAGACTCACCGCGGAAGTCCAAGGGCCGTCAGGGTGTCCCTGACCTCTTCGAGAGCAGCCGGATCTTCGATCGTGGCGGGAACGGTGTAGCTCTCGCCGTCCGCGATCTTGCGCATCGTGCCGCGCAAGACCTTGCCAGATCGGGTCTTGGGCAAGCGTTCGACCACCGCGGCGAGCTTGAACGAGGCGACGGCACCAATCGTCTCCCTCATCGCCTGGATGACTTCACGAACGATGTCACCCTCACTGCGCTCGCAGCCGGCGTTGATGACCACGAGCCCCACTGGTACCTGGCCCTTGAGCGAGTCCGCGACTCCGATGACCGCAGCCTCGGCCACGTCGGGGTGCGCGATGAGGACTTCCTCCATTCCGCCGGTCGACAGGCGATGACCGGCGACGTTGATGAGGTCGTCTGTACGGCTCATGATGTAGACGTAGCCGTCTTCGTCGGCGTAGCCGGCGTCGCCTGTCGAGTAGTAGCCATCGAACGACTCCAGGTACGACGATACGAAGCCAGAATCGTTGTGCCAGAGCGTCGGCAGGCAGCCTGGTGGCAGTGGGGTCCGGATGGCGATCGCTCCGGTCTCTCCAGGAGCCACCTCCTGGCTCTTCTCGTCGAGGACCCGAACGTCGTAGCCTGGTACGGGAAGCGTCGGTGAGCCATGCTTGACGGGGAGCAAACCCAGGCCCGCGAAGTTGGCGACGATCGGCCACCCGGTCTCGGTCTGCCACCAGTGATCGATGACTGGAACACCGAGCTGCTTCTCAGCCCATTGAATGGTGTCGGGATCGGCCCGTTCGCCGGCGAGGAAGAGCGTTCTGAAGTGATCGAGAGTTCGCCCCCTGAGGTGAGCGCCTTCCGGATCCTCGCGCTTGATGGCGCGAAACGCGGTGGGAGCGGTGAACAGTGCGTTGACGCCGTGGTCGTCGATGACGCGCCAGAACGCGCCCGCGTCCGGCGTTCCAACAGGCTTGCCCT
>JANQPS010000508.1 GCA_028285365.1 Thermoanaerobaculia bacterium
CACCGCTCAGCTCATGGAAGCCTTCTACGGCGGCCTGGTCGACGGGCTTGCGAAAGACGAGGCGCTTGCTCGCGCCCAGGTGGAGCTCGCGAGCCGCGCGAGCACGTCGCATCCTCACCATTGGATGGCGTTTCAGGTGATCGGAGACCCGCGGCCGATCAGTGGTCTCGAAGCGAAGCAGGGTTGGCTGAGAGGTGCGTGGCCTCTTGCAGCGGGCCTGTTCGGTATCGCGATCGGCGTTGCCTGGTGGTCCTCGAAGCCTCGAGGTCCAGTACGACCTTGAGACCGACTGGTGTGTGACGGGCTTCTCACTGTTCCCCTCGCGGCAGGCGACCTCCAGTTCTCGAATCGAGAGCCTGTAGTCGGTGCTAGGGTCGCAGGACATGGTCCTGCGATACATTCTGCGCTCGCCAGATCTCCCGAGCCGACGCCATCTCCACGTCTTGGACACGTCACCATCTTGATGGGAAGACCCCTGGGCACACATGGCGCTGAAGGCGAGCCCCGGCAGGTTGCCGAGAAGGTCTCGAGGTCGGGAAGCCCAGGAAACGCGCACCCTCCCACACTCATTGGTCCTCACGAGCTCGTCCTTCGTTGACGAGTTGAACGAGGCGCAAACTCCCAACGGACTACGAGCCTATGTACTCGCTCCTCATCTTCTTCTTCTTGATGTCGATCCTGTTCTCGTTCTTGTGCTCGCTCTGGGAGGCGGTGTTGCTCAGCGTGACACCGTCGTACGCCCAGATTCAGATGCAGCGTGGCGAGAGCGTTGGTGAGCGGCTCAAGGAGTTCAAGGACAACATCGATCGCCCGCTCGCCGCGATCCTGACGCTCAACACCATCGCGCACACAGTGGGCGCGATTGGAGTGGGCGAGCAGGCGACGAAGATCTGGGGTGACACTCATCCACTCGTCACCCGTCTCGTCGTTCCTGCGCTCATGACGCTGGCGGTCCTGATCCTCTCGGAGATCATTCCGAAGACGATCGGTGCCAACTTCTGGCGGGAGCTGGCGCCGTTTACGGTGACCTCGTTGGCGATCGTGATGACCCTTCTCTTTCCCCTGGTCTGGATGAGTCAGTTGATCACCAAGACTCTCAAGCGCGACAAGGGCAAGAGTGTGCTCTCTCGGACCGACTTCATGGCGATGGCCGAGATCGGTGCCAAGCAGGGTGTCTTCCAGCAGAACGAGTCTCACATCATCCGCAATCTCCTGCGCTTCGACACGGTGCGGGCTCGAGACGTGATGACGCCGAGAATGGTGGTCAAGGCGGCATCGGAAGACTCCACCATCCAGGACTTCTTCGAGGCCAATCGCAACCTGCCGTTCTCGCGAGTGCCCACGTATCAGAACGAGTCCAAAGACCACATCACTGGCTACGCTCTCAAGGACGACGTTCTGGCGCGCATGCTCAGCGACAAAGGTAGCGACCCGATCAGCTCGATACGCCGAGACATCATGATCACGACAGAAAATTCATCGGTGCCCGACCTCTTCAACCGCTTTCTCGAGGAGCGCGAGCACATTGCCCTGGTCGTCGACGGGTTTGGTGGGTTCGAAGGCATCGTCACCATGGAAGACGTGATCGAGACGCTTCTCGGATTGGAGATCGTCGACGAGCTCGACCGCGAAGAGGACATGCAGATTCTGGCTCGCAAGAACTGGGAGAAGCGCGCCAAGTTGCTCGGTCTCATCGACGAAGGGGATCACGTGGCGAGCGCGGACTCGGTGAGCACTGACGAGTCGACGCCGCGCTAGCGAGTCAGCTCGGCGAGTCGCGAGTGAAGCAGGGCCGGTCGAGCAGACGTCGCCTGGCTCCGATGCCCGGTCCGCCGGTTGTGGTGTCAGCCGTTGGTACGGCCTGGTCGTCTCGACCGCTGTCCGGGCACTTGACGGTTTCTCGGTGCTGGACCACCCAGGCGCGAATGGCGAAACCAGGGTTGCGAGAACAGGTGGGGGTAGTCGCTCTCGAACGTTTGCCACTGCTGGTCGGTGAGCAGTTCGAGAACCGAGATCTTCATGGCAGCCTGAGCGGTCGCGAGACTCGCCGCCGACGTCTCGAGCTCATCGAGGGCTCTCTTGGCCTCTTCGAAGCGACGAGAGGACAAGGCGTCGACGAACGTCTTCTGCGACACCTGCCGCTGAGCGCGCAGCTCGTCGCGGGTTTCGAAAAAAGTGCTGAGGAGTGTGTCCATCGACAGGCGCTGAGAGGGCTCCAGAGCGAGGGCACCAACGACAGCCTCCTGGTTCCACCAGATGTTGCGAAGCAGGTTCTGCCGCTGTTGTGGGCTGGTGGCCGGCGGGTCCTGACCTGTCGCAGGC
>JANQPS010000529.1 GCA_028285365.1 Thermoanaerobaculia bacterium
GTGAAGAGGTACCGGTCATGCACGCCTGTGGTCACGACGTTCACATCACGGCCATGGTGGGAACGGCTCGTCGTCTGGCGGCGATGAAAGACGCATGGAGCGGCACGGTGATGTTCGTCGGGCAGCCGGCAGAGGAGCGCATCAGCGGCGCTCGTGCCATGCTCGAAGACGGACTCTACGAGCGCTGGGGAGTGCCTGACTATGCGTTGGCCTTCCACGTTTCGGCGGGTCAGCCGGCGGGCAAGATATCGGTGCCGGACGGACTGCTGGCATCGTCTTCGGACAGCGTCGACATCACGGTACTTGGAGTGGGCGCTCACGGCGCCTCTCCGCACCGTGGCAAGGACCCGATCTACATCGCCTCACAGCTGGTGGTCGCGCTGCAGGGCATCGTGGCTCGAGAGATCAATCCGCTCGAGCCCGGTGTCGTCACGGTGGGCTCCATTCACGGCGGTTTCAAGCACAACATCATTCCCGACAAGGTGGAGCTTCAGCTTACGGTCAGGGCGAACAGCGAAGAGACTCGAGAACAGCTCCTGAGCGCGATCGAGCGCATCGCCGAAGGTGTCGGACGCACGGCCGGGCTTCCGGACTCGCTCCTTCCCAGAGTCACACGCACGACCGAGTCGACGCCGACCACCGTCAACGACTCCGCGATGGCGGCTCGCATCAAGCGGGCCATTAGTGCCGGGATGGGTGAAGACGTCTTCTACGTTTCGGAACGCTCAGGTATGGGAGCCGAGGACTTTTCCTACTTCGTCCGGACCGAGCACGACGTCCCGGGCACCTACTTCAGCGTCGGCGGGACCTCGCAAGAAGATTTGGACCGCGAGGCCCGTGACGGTCTTCCAGTGCCGTCTCATCACTCTCCGTTTTTTCGGATCGAGCCCGAGCCATCGGTGAAGTCGGGCGTGCACGCCATGACCCTCGCGGTTCTCGAGCTGCTCGGAAAATGAGGCGGTTCGAGATGCCTGGCCTGCGCCCGAGTCGTCGACAGCCAATGGTCCTGAGCCGCCGGCTCGTTCTGGCGTCTCCAGCGCTGCTGATGGCGGCTTGCGCCGGCCAGGGAGGCGAGTCTCGAGAGACGTTGTCCGAGGCTGATTCGGGCGTCTCGGGAGGCGTTGGTCAGGGAGGGTTCGAGAACCTCGAGGCGGTGATTGCGAACTGGCTCGAAGAACAGTCGGTGCCGGGTTTCGCCGGTGGATTGATTCGTGATGGTGAGCTCGTCTGGGCCCGAGGTTTCGGGCTGGCTGACGTCGAGAGTGAGCGGCCGATGACCGAGCGGACGCTGATCAACATCGGCTCCGTGACGAAGACCGTGACGGCGACCGCCGTCTTGCGGGCCATCGAGAATGGAGATCTTTCGCTCGACCAGGACGTCAACGAGCTCCTCGACTTCTCCGTCCGCAATCCCCGCTTTTCGGACGAGCCGATCACGGTTCGTCAGCTGCTGGTCCATCGCTCGTCCATCCGGGATGGAGAGCCCTATGAAGCCAGTTATGCCTGTGGTGACCCGGCGACACCCTTGGGAGACTGGCTCGAGAGCTACTTCCAGGCTGATGAGGTGGCCGACTACTTTCACGAGTGGGCGCCCGGTACTCTCGAGCCACCAGAAGAACCGCGCGCGTACAGCAACGTTGCCTACGGTCTGCTCGGCCATCTCTTGGAGCGAGTGACGGACAAGACCTACTCCGATGTCTGCCGAAGCTGGGTTTTCGAACCTCTGGGCATGAGCCAGAGCGGCTTCGAGCTCGACACCGTCAACGCGAACGCGCATGCCACCCCGTACTCTCGGGTTCCGGAAGACTTCGACCCGAGCTCGGCGACCGGGCTGCGGGAACTGCTGCGCGATCCGAGTCGATTCGAGTCGCTCCAGCCCGGCGATCTGGCCGGCCACTGCCTCTACTCGTTTGCCACCCCGCCGGACGGTTTGTTGCGTTCCAACGTCGTGGAGTTGGCGAGCTTTCTGAGGAGCTACATCCACCGAGGGCAGCTCGACGGCGAGCGCCTCTTGAAGACTGAGACACTCGACATGGCGCTGAGCGACCAGCACTATGGTCGAGCGCTCTGCTGGTCACGCTCCAGCAGCCTTGGCGGAGAGCCCTTTTGGAATCACTCGGGTGGTGATCCCGGAATCGCCACGCTAATGGCGTTTCGTCCTGAGCAGCGTTCGGGCCTGATTCTCCTCTTCAATACCTCGGCTCCGGGTCCAGCTTTCCGCGGCATCGTCGACGCGATGCTGGAAGAGCTGGCCTGAGTCGTCGTGGTCGTCATGGTCTCCGAGTCAGGTGGTGACGGGTGATCTGGCTGGACCTGTGGTTGTGGGGTGGCCTCGTCTCGGTAGCGGCGCTGGGTGTGGTCTACTGGCTGGTCCTGGAGCTCGTAGACCTCGTCATGGGATCGCGCTCGCACCGGGACCGGAGCGTGTCGGGCTCGGATGATGATCAGCTTCCAGACATCGCGGTCGTCGTCGCGACGACGAACGAGGAGGACTGGATCGAGCGCAAGCTCGCCGACCTGGCGACGACGCGCTACCCGCGGCAGAAAATGCGTGTGATCGTCGTCGATGGCGGTTCTTGTGACCGGACCCTGGACTGCGGGCGCAATGCGCAGGCGCAAGGCGCTGCCGTCGAGCTGGTTTCCGTGCCTTGGACCCGCGGCAAGGCTGAGCAGGTCGCCGAGGTGGCTCGGCACGTCGACGAATCCATCCTGGTGCTGACCGATGCCGACAGCCGTCTGGAGCCTTTGACGGTTCGACAGCTCGTCGAGGAGCTCTCCAGCAGATCCGATCTGGGCGTTCTCGGCGCGCGGGTGATCCCTGCGACCCGGTTGCCTCTGGAACGCTGGCACTGGAAGGTGGTCAACCGGCTGTGGTCGCTCGAAGGACGCAACCTGGGCTGTGCCGGGGTTTCGGGAGTCTGTTACGCGGCCCGTCGAGAGCTCTTGACGGATCTGCCGCCGGACTCGATGGCCGAGGACATCTCGGCCACGCGCGCGGCTGCGTCTGCTGGTCTGCGCTCCGAGATCTCTAGTCGGGCGGTGGCCTACGAGCTCCGCGTGCCGAACGATCCCGTCAGTCTCGTCGAGACTCGGAGGCGACGGGGCAGAGCCTACGTCCGCGCATTCGAGGCACCATCGGCAGGAGACGAAGGCTGGCGGATGTTGCTGTGTCGACTGGTCCGCTGTGCACAGCTCCGGCTCATGCCGCTCCTGGTCGGGCTGGTGGCCGCGGGCGCCGTCGCTCGGACCGGACTGGCCCTGGCGGAGGCGAGCTCCCTGCAGCTCACACTCGGTGTCGGCTCGATGTTGGTTGCTGCACTCGTCATCTTGTCGGTTCGGCCACTGCGTCTGGCCCTGCTTCTCGGAAGCCTCGAAATCTTGTCCCTGCCGGGCCTTCTGAAGCGATGGGGATCGCGGGGTGAGACGGTCGCGGTCAACTGGCGACGTCGGTACGACGAGCCTCCGGTGCTCGATCCGCTCGGCAGATACTCAGAGGGCCGGTGATGAGAACCGCAGGTGGCGACGGTGGGCCAGACGGGCAGGAGGAGCCGGCGTGCGCCTCCACCATTTGAAGATGGCCGCGACGTTTGCGCGCCGGCGTTTGTCCGACGTGCATCCGTTCGAGATCCAGGCGAGTCTGTTGAACGCCTGCAATCTGAGATGTGTCTACTGCAAGTGCCCGACGGTAAAGACCGAGCTCATGTCGACAGCCCAGTGGCAGTCCGTGCTAGCGGAGCTCGGGCAACTTGGTGCGCTGCGCATCAAGTTCCAAGGCGGAGAGCCGACTCTCCGTTCGGACTTCGCGGAACTGGCGCGCTCGGCGCGTCGCGCCGGGATTCGCACTGGCGTAACGACCAACGGTCAGCGCATGGCGGAAGAGCCCGAGCTGCTCGATGAGGTCGACGAGGTGGTGTTCTCGCTCGATGCGGCGGAGCCAGAGATCAACGATCGCTTACGTGGGCAGGGTACTCACGAGAAGGTGATGACGGCGATCTCCGAGGCCAAGGCGCGGGATCGGCTCGTCGTGATCAACATGGTCGTCTCCCGAGAGACTCTGCCTCAGGTCGAGCCGATGCTCGAGATGTGTGAGACGCGAGGTCTGCTCTTCAACGCGCAGCCAATGGTCGTCGCCTGGCACTACGCCGACTTCGGCGCGTCGGAACTGGCTCTCGACAACGGCGAAATCCGGCAGCTTCATCAGCAGCTAGCGACGTGGAAGCGCGCAGGACGGCCGATGATCTTCTCGGCCAAGACCTATGAGCGTTCGGCGCGATGGTCCGACTATTCGCGTCTCAAGGAGACCTCGGAGCAGCCATCGAAGTGTGTTGCGGGTCGCGACTATTTCCACATCGAGCCCAACGGCGACGTCTATCCCTGTGGCTTCTTCGCGGCCGAGTCGTTCACTCCCCTGAGCGCGGTCAAGGACCTGAAGGCAGCACTACGCAACGCTCGGACACATCACTGCGCGGACTGCTGGCACGCATATCTCAACGAGCGCAAGGCCGCGTTTGGTCTTCAGCCTGCAGCGATCTGGCAGGTCCTGTCGCGCTGAGGGTCCTGCCCAGTTGGGTGCCTCCGGACACGATTCGAAACCGCCTGCCGTAGCTCCCGTCTGGGCGCTCGACGATCGAGGTCGGCTGGCTTGGCGCAGCGTCGCCATGCTCACCGTCGTCTTCTTCTCCGTGACGCTGTTGCGAGTGTTACGCCACGAGCCATGGCGCGACGAGGTGGGTATCTGGCTTCTCGGGCGTGCCAGCAGCAGTCCTATGGAACTGCTTTCCAACCTGCTCTATGGCGGCCATCCGTCGCTCTGGCCGCTGCTCGTTTGGCCGTTTACGAAGATCTCGGACGACCTCCTGGTCATGCAGGTGCTGCACGTCGCGATCGCTGCCGGTGCCGTTTCCGTGCTCCTGAGGGCGTCGCCGTTCGACGTGCCGGTCAGGGTGGTGCTCGCGGGGAGCTACTTCGTGTTTTACGAGTACAGCGTGATCACCCGCGCCTACGGGCCCGGGATGTTGTGTCTGTTCCTCGTGTTGGCCAACTGGCCCTCCGGCGGCGCGCCAGCCGGACAGCGTTCTCCGTCATCTTGGCTGATTCCGTTGGTGCTGTTGCCTCATACGAGCGTCTTCGGAGCCATGCTGACGATCGCCTTCGTCGTGCTCTTGCTCGTGAGACTGCGGCCAGGCGGCTCGCCCAGGCTGACTCCGGCTGAGGCTGCGGCAAGTCGGCACGGACGGGGACTGATCGCTGTAGCTGTCTCGCTGGCTTTGGCCGTGTTGGACATGTGGCCGCCGGCAGACAGCGGCTACGCCGTGGGTTGGACGACTCGGTGGGACGCCGAACGTTTCGTCGAGACCGTCGCGACCATCACGCGCTCCTACGTGCCCGTTGCGCCCTCGAGTGAGAACTTCTGGGGGGCCAACGTTCTCGATCCTCATCCCTGGGTCTCGCTGGGGCTCGCCGTCGCTCTCCTGACGAGCGTGATCTGGAGACTTCGCAACTCTCGCGAGGCCTTGGCCTTTTTCGTCATGACGCACGGCGCGATGCTGGCGTTTTTCTATCTGAAGTTCATCGGCTTCCTACGCCACCACGGCCATCTCTTTCTGGCGTTGCTCGCCGCACTCTGGTTGGCGCAACTCGTCGAGCGCGGACAGGGCTCGAGAGCGGCTGGAGC
>JANQPS010000542.1 GCA_028285365.1 Thermoanaerobaculia bacterium
GCCCACCCTTCGAATCGGTTCGTCAGGGAGCCTAGAGCGCGCACGCCCCAGTGGCGTTGTCGTTCCGCCCGTTCGGAGAAGCTTCGGTCGATGAGGTAGCCCGCAAGATGCCGGCGTGGCGAACGGTTGGAGACGTAGGCGATGACGTTCGTCGCGTCTTCGTCGCGGCTGGATCCATCGTCCAGGGTCGTGCTCAGCGAGAGCTCCAGGTGCAGATGCTTCGTCTGACGAAAGAGCCGCAGCGCGTCGAGGTTCTGATCGTAGAGCCACTCGCGCGGATCGTCGAAGTCCTGACGACCTGCCTGCAGGTCGAGACCAAGACCGATGTTGCGAAACAGGACGAACCCCTCGGCGAGGCGAGTTCTTCCTTCGGTCGAGCTGGAGTTGATCCCGGGCTCCTCGCGACGTCTCAGGCGGTGGCGTGCGTCGACCACCGCCATGACGCGCGAAGACGGTGTCCAGGTCAGTCGAGCGCGCAGGTTGTGTGCCGTGTCGCGTCTGTCTTCGTCGTCGAGGTCGCTACGCTCGTCGAGCTCGACGTTCTCGCTGGACGAGTAGGTCGCGTCCTGGTGCAGGGCAAGATGGGTCGAAGGAGAGAACCTGAAGCCGTTGCCGAGCCGGTCTTCGGGATCGATCGCGCCGAAGATGCCGGTTCCGGGAAGATAGGGCGGCACGCGATCCAGCTCGGCCAGCGGCTTCTCGAGACGCTGGCGAGCCTGGGGCTGGACGAGGATGTCGAAGCCCAGGATCGCGAGCTCCAGTCCGTTGTCGTCGTTGTGCACCCGGTCGACCCGTCCTGCGATGCGCTCGACCCCGGGATCTCGAATCTCGATGCGTTGGGCGACGAGGGGACCGCGCGAGTCGAGCTGGCCGCGTGCGCGCACGCCCTGACCGTCAGCCGCATCAGCATCTCCGCCGCGCCAGCTCGTCTGCTCGTCGATCAGCACTTTCCTGCCGAGAACCTGCAGGACTCCGGGCCGGAGTACGGTAGCGACGCCCCAGATCGATGCCGCCCTACGTGGCGACATTCCCTCGATGCGTTCGGCTTCAAACGATCCGTCAGTGGTGAGCTGGCCGCGGACTTCGATCCAGTGGCCGACGCGGATCTTGTCCAAGAAGTCCTGGTCTCTGATCTCGGCGAAAGATCGAGTGCCGCCCAGGAGCATCAGGATCGCAAGGAGACTGGCGCAGACCACCTCGAAACAGGCCAAGCCTTGCCGATGGCGCGAGATCACGACCTCACCTCGCCAGGGGCCACGGTCTTCTCCAGTCGACTCTCGAGCCCCTCGACACGCGATCGGATCTCGGGATAGAGGAATCTCAAGACCTTGGTGTCGAGACCACCGCTGCGAACACACCTGCGGAAGCTGTGTCCACACGATCGCAGGGCTTCCAAAGTGCACTGTGGAGGTTGGCGACGCATCGCTGCAGCTGAACGGAGAGCAAAAACGAAGCGCTGAGCGCGTTCGAACCGGTTGCGCCCTTGCAGCCGGTCGAGGCGGGCGGAGACTCGCAGGTCTCGATCGCGTTCGACATCGCGCTCGCCCACGAAGAGCCGTGTCGGCACGTTCAGCAGTCTGTCGATCCGCAGCCGGTCCGAGAGCTCGCCGCTGCCCAGGCCTTCCGGGAAGGGAACCGTGTCGTCCGGCATCGTGTAGAAGCCCGCCGACGCGAGCGCCAGTCTCTCGACGTGTGGCCTGTCGTCATCGCCCGTCGGCTCTCCGTACCGGCCGTGCAGCATGACGAAGCGATGGGCGAACTGCGCGCCACCGGAGAAACCGAACATGCGGCAGCTGAGCGGCCAGCCGAATGAGGCGTGGCACTCCTGCAGGACCCCGAGCAAGGCCTCGTCGGGGCGCAGCCCGTCCGTGGCGCGCTCCAGTCGTTGATAACCCTTGAATCGAGGCGCTTCGAATAACGGCACGATCAACGGGATGCCGAGCTCGTGTGCGAATCCCGCGAAGGCGCGGGCGTGCTCCCGGTGGTTTCGAGCGACGCCGTGAATCGAGACCAGAGGTGGGGAGACGGGATGAGCAGCGCTCGCGTTCTGCGGGCCGCAGATCAGGAACTCGAGGCCCGATGTGCTCGTCAACGAGACGACGTTCTGGTCGGCCCCAGAGGACGTGATGGCAGTGCTTTCAAGCATGATCTTTGGACTCGGTCAGTGCTCCGAGAGGGATGGCAGCCTTTGCCCCTGCGGAGAGCTCGGTGGTCTCAGCGGCTGCAGGTCGGAGATTGGCGCGGGATGTGGACACGAGAGTTGGGCGCTCGAAACGGACCCGGCCAAGGTCGAGATCCAGCGTGATGTCCGCGGCAGGTGCATCAGCTCCGTTCCAGGAGAAGATCACCGTGCCCGGATACGTAGCGATGAGTGTCCGGAGTGCTGCGAGTCCCTCCTGATCGAGGTGAAGCTGGGGCTCGTCGAGAAGCAGGACACGGGGTTTGGCCACGAGGGCACGAGCCAGGACCAGACGTTGAGCGACTCCGGACGGCAGGTTGTCGCCGTTTTCGGTCAGTCGGGTCTCGAAGCCTTCGGGGAGTGCGGCGATGCGACCCGCCGGGTCGACGAGGGCCAGCACGGCGTCGATGTCGTCCTGAGAAGCGTCGGGTGAGCGGTAGGTCAGGTTGCGCCTGAGCGAGCCCCTGAGCAGGCGGAGTCGCGAGTCGACGTAGCCGATGGCTTTTCGGAGTGACTGCAGAGTCGAGCGCGACAGGTCTCGGCCGTCGAGCACGATGCGGCCCGAGGACGGGCGGTCGAGGCCGGCGAGCAGGCGGAGCATCGCGCTCTTGCCGGAACCGTTGCTGCCTTGCAAGAGGACCCGGGAGCCGGCGGCGATGCGCGCGCTGACGGGCTCGGATTGAGGTGTGGCCTGGACGCCGTCCAACTTGAGGTTCCCGTCGCCGCGTTTGAGCCTCTTCGGTCTGTTCGGCTGAGAGTGGCGCTCGAGCTCGAAGAAGCTCGAGATCTTTGCGCGCGCCACCCGGGCACGCAGCCAGAGCTCGTGGACTCGGGTGAGGCGTCTCACTGGCGCGCCCAGATAGCGCGCGAGTACGAGGGCCGCGACGACTACGCCGGGGCGCATCGTGTCCGCAGGCAACGTGGTGGCGATGACCGCGATGATCGTCAGGATCGCTCCGGCGTCGGCGATGCCGCTCAAGA
>JANQPS010000546.1 GCA_028285365.1 Thermoanaerobaculia bacterium
CCTTGAGCGCCCGAGCCAGTTGGCGACTCTCCGTGCCTCGCTTCGATGCGATGTCCGGCGCTGTTCCCTTTTCGCTGACGAGGCGATCGGACGGTCGCGACGGGTCGCGCTCCCGAATCTGTCGCCGCATCTCCTCGGGCGTTGCGGAACGCAGCGATTCGCTCGACAAGATGCGGGCACCGATCAACAGCTCGTAGAGGATCGCACCCAGCGAGTAGACGTCCGAGCGCGTGTCGATGTCCGCCGAGACGGCTCCAGCCTGTTCCGGTGACATGTATTCGGGCGTCCCGATCCACTGGTCCATTCGCGTGCGCGCGGCACCGTCGGCCAGGGGCTCTCCCATCGCCTTGGCGATGCCGAAGTCGATGATCTTGGCGATCGGACGGTCGGCCTCGCGCGCCACCAGGATGTTGCCTGGTTTGAGGTCGCGGTGAATCAGGCCCTTTTGATGGGCATGCTCGACCCCGGCGCAGACCCCGAGAAAGAGCGACAGTCTCTCGTCATAAGAAAGCCGGTTCTCGTCACAGAAGCTGGTGATCGGCTGACCGTGGATCAGCTCCATGACGAAGTAGGGCCGCCCGGTCTCGGTGGTCCCGGCGTCGTAGACGCGAGCTACGTTGCTGTGGTCCATTCGGGCCAACGCCTGTCGCTCCGCGTGGAAACGCGCCAGCACCTCGGCGCTGTCCATGCCGAGCTTGATGAGCTTGACCGCGACGTCGCGACGAACCGGCTCGACCTGCTCTGCCCGCCAGACCTCGCCCATTCCTCCGTGCCCGAGCTTGTCGAGCAGTCGGTACGGACCGAGACGCTGCTTCTCGCTCTGCCCGAGCTCATCGGAGAGCTGCTTGAAGAAGACGCCTTGGAGAGCTCCGCCGGACGCGAGAAAGCTATCGTCCTTGGGCCGCCCGAGATTCAGAGTGCTCCGGAGATCGGAGTCAGCGCTGACGGCTTCCTCAAGGAACTCTCTCCGCTCCTCCGCGGGACGTTCCTGAGCACGTTCCAAGAGCTCGCGGGCGCGGCTTTCGAGGTCAACTCTGCTGTTCATCTGAGGGCAGGGAGCCTACCAACCCTTGCCGCATCCGAACAGCTTCACGAAGCGTCGATCGATGCCTCCGTCCGGAGGGTCAGGCGATTTTCGCCTTGGTCTCCCTGACGGGAGGTCTTTCTGGATCCAGCAACTCCATACCCGCAACCATGGCGGTGCCATCCGCCCAGACCGGCGGACGAGCTTGCGAGCGCTCCTCGCGTTGGACCTCGGTTCGCCACTTCTCCTCGAGGATCGAGTTGATCAGCTCCGCCAGCAACGAACGGCTTTGACCCTGGAGCCGATTGAACTGGAAGCCTGCTCCAGACGGCTGCTGGAGGCTCACGGTTCGCGTGCGTATCCAGACGACGGTGGCGAGCCCCGTGACCTCCTCACCTGAGGGGAGGTACATGCGAAAGCGAGCCTGAGACCCGACCGGCCGCGGCACGGCCATGACCACGAACATCCCTCCCAACGAAACGTTGGCCGTACACATGGTCGTGGGCACGGTGAGATCGTCGACGGTGAGCTCGACCGTGGTCCGCACCTCCGCACGTGGTAGTGAAGTGCGTCTGTCGCTCTCGGCAAGTGGCATCGCTCGCGACCTCGTAGTTCTTGCTCCAAAGGAGTACTGGAGGAGGATTGGGCTAGCGACTTCGAGAGCAAGTCGCGTACCGCCACTTTTGACCTCCTCCTTCGGCCGAAACCACAACGAAATCGTCAACACGGCCGAGCTCTCTGCGAGCGGCAGCTCCAAAGCGCCATAAACGGCTCCAACATGCTCACTCGATTCCAGATCTCGGGTGCCATTTCTTCGACGGCCACCGATTCTTCGGCTCCGATTCTTGCCAGGCGCCAGGCGCCGCGCCCGCGACCAGCGCACTCGCTTCCTCGACCCAGAAAATGTCTTGATGACATCAATACGGGCATACCATTCCCTCGGTGACAGCCACCACAATCCCACAGTATGTATACGAACAGAACGCTTGACACCGGAGGCCAGAGACACCATCATGCTAAAAAAGCATACGGAGTGACCTGTGCAACAAGGGACTCGTGTCCTCGTCATCCTGGCAGTGTTTGCCGCTTGGACTGCGCCCGGCATCGGCCAGGAGCCGATCACCAACAGGCTGACGCCGATCACGCTGAGATCTGCCGAGATCGACGCTCCACCTCCCTTGGCTGAGGACGGCGGCAACGCAGCGCACAGTTTTGATGGGCGATGGATCGTCTTCACGAGCTCGGCGCCAAACCTCGTGCTCGGAATGTCTGACAACCGGGGGCAATCGGATGTCTTCCTCTTCGATCGGTCATCGTCCACGACTCGTCTCGTCAGCCATCGGGTAGGGCGCAACACAGTCCCGGGCAACGGTGAGTCGAGGAACCCGTCGATCAGCGGAGACGGCCGCTGGATCACCTTCTCCAGCCGCGCGACCGATCTGGTCGACGGCTTTGTCGAAGGCTCTCGAGAGAACGACGACGAAGACTTCGGGCCGTCGCTGAACGTCTACCTCTATGACGCTCACGAAGACCTCGTCAGCCTCGTCAGCGCCAGCACCCACGATCCTCTAGGCGGCGGCAACGGTTCGTCGTCCCAAGCGAGGATCTCAGAGAACGGACAGGTCGTCTGGTTTCAGAGTCTGGCCACGGATCTCGTCGAGGATGTCTCCGACGAGAACTCCTCGAGCGACGTCTTCGTCTACAACCGGCTGAACAGCGAGCTCGAAGTGCTGACGACCCGGCTCGGCAGTCCTGCCCAGACCGCAGACGGCGAGACACTCCTGGCTCACTTGCATTTCCCGCTCGTCTTCCCGACCAACTTCCACGATTCACTGCCACCCACCGCGCGCGACACGCTCAGCGTGGACGGGCGTTTCGGACTGCTCGTAACCGAGGCATCGGACTTCACGTCGACGCCGATCGAGTCAGGCCGCCAGACGGTCCTGATCGATCGCATCACCAACCAGCGCTACTTCGTAGCCCCGTCTCCAGAAGGCCACGCGAGTCTCGGCTGCGCAGCCCCTGCCAAGGTGAGTGACAACGGCCGATTTGTCGCCTACACCCAGGAAGAGCCAGAGCCGACTCGCACAGCCGTCTACCTCTGGGACCGTGTCTTCGATTCGCGTGCGTTGCTGTCGCGCGACGCCTTGGGAATGCCGGTGCGAGGGTGCGTGACATCCATGAGCGCCGACGGCAACCGGGTGGCCATCAACGCCGTCGATCTCTTGATCGCAGACATCGACGAAGGGGAGATCGAATCGATCAATACCGCCTTCGCGAGCCCATCGACGACGTATCGGACGTTTGCGGCCGCCATCAGCGACGGCGGAAGTCGAGTGACGTTCTCGAGCCCTGGACCCGACCTCGTCGAGGGCCAGAT
>JANQPS010000550.1 GCA_028285365.1 Thermoanaerobaculia bacterium
AGATCGGGAGGCGCATCCAACATGAGTCCCGCCACCGCGAGGACCACACAGTCGGCGGGATACCCGTCGACCGCGAATGCCTTGATACCGCTTCCCAGGTCGCGAGGCTCCGCCTCGACCCCTGGCCTTCGGGTCACCGTCAAGTGACTGCCACCGCCACTGCGATCGCCGCTGGGCGCCAGGACCCAGGTCTCGGCTCGCTTCGCGAAGGCTCGAGCCAGCGCGACGATCTTCTCGTCGTCGATGCCGTTGTCATTGGTGATCAGGACTCGAGAACGCGGCGCTCCGACTTGGCCAATCGCGGGCATCGCGACCACCAAACCAACCCACCAGAAGCCAACCAACCAGAGCAGCAGACCCAATCTCGCAGTTCGGAACATTCGAAGCCCTCCTTTGATCGTTCGGCCTCGAATGTCTCTGTCTCAGCCACTTCGGACAATGACCCATCGGGATGAAATCGACTCATCCTTTCGGGTGACCCGGAGACAAACGCCCCTCGTCCGCCACTCGTCCGCCGCTAGAGCCCGGCGGAATCGCGGTGGCCTGCCTGCGACATCAGGGCAAAGCGCGACCGACATCCGCTCTTGTCGAAGACGGCCCGCAGATGGGTCTTGACGGTATTCGGCGAGATGTGCAGCTCGGCGCCGATCTCCTTGTTACTCAGCCCGCTCATCACCAGGCGCGCCACCTCCGTCTCCCGATCCGTAAGCCCCCACGCGGACGGAGGTCCAGCAGCGGACGACGTCGACTCAGGTCGGATCAGCGACCGGACGACGAGGCTGAAGCCGCAGTACCACAGCGGATAGATGCGCAGAGGTGAAACCTCGAGAAGAAAGAGATCGTGCAAGAGACCAGGGACGGCCAGCGCGAAGACCAAGACAAAACGCTTCGCCAGGTGAGTGTCCGTTCCGGGGCCTTGGCTGCGGATCACCCCCTGAGCCAGGGAGTAGCCCAGCACGAGCACGAACAGCAGGTTCTCGAGGAGGTCACCACGCTCGTCCCAGACACCACCCATCCCGTACTCGGTCACGTGCTGGACAACCAGAGCCGCCGCTACCCCAGCCGCGATCAGCCGCTCCCTCCGAGCTTCATCGATACCCAGGACGCGATGGGTTACCAGAGGCAGCAGGAGCAGAATCGTATAGAAGCCGACGATCGACTCTACGTACTCCAGCACCCCCACCAGCACGGGATCGACGGGTGTCGCCAGAGTGTCCAAGAAGGCCAGCAGGAGGTTGGCCATTACCGTCACGCTCAGCGCGATGTGCAGAGCAAAGACGACGCGTGCCAGGGAAGTGCCACTCTTCGCAACCAGCGTCGCGCTGACCCCGAGACCGAAGAGCCCGATCGAAAAGCAGACGAACAGGTAGGCGAGCAGTGAATAGTCCAAGAGTTCCTCGAACCTTAGCCCGGCGACGAAGACCCGGGCAGCCTCGTCCTTAGCGTGTCATCACGTCGTGAGCCGTCACATCGGTTCACATCCTCGGATGCCGCGTGATACGCACTCGCTCGCGCTCTCGGCCACACACGCGCCGCAACACCCACCGTCGGACGTGGGCGATCGAGTGCTAACGTCACGAGCGTCGTCTTCAGAAGCGGGCAGCCGCAAAAAGAGATCTGGGAGATTATCGTAATGGCGAGGCCTGGGTTCAGCTGGTTGTGTCTTGCGGTTGGCCTGTCGATGTGTCTCGGCCTCCCGCCGACAATCGCCGAAGCTCAGACGCAGTGCGTCGGCTGCGACGAGGACGATGACTTCGACAGCACCGGCGGCGGCCAGATCGATGTCGATATCCGTGACATCTTCCCCGGTACCGTCAATCCGCCAATCGCACTCCAGCTGATCAACGGCGGCGAGCGCAGCTCACTTGGCAGCTGCACGCTCTCGAGCGTCACCTGCACAGAGGCCTGTGCCGGCAACTACGCCGTCGGAGGCCAGTTTGGTCCCGAGGTCGGCGCGTGCTACGTCACCCGCCAGGCGGACGGTCCAGGTGGTTCGATCCTCTACGGCAAGTTCCGGCTCGACAACCGCAACTACGACGGCAACAACTCGACCTACGACATCACCTATCAGTCTCTGGGCAGCTGCTCGTCCATCTGCCCTTCTGCCCCGACCGCCGGCTTCACCTTCACGACCTACGATCAGATCGGCTTCTTCACCGACACCTCGACAGGGAGCCCTGCAGGCTGGAGCTGGGACTTTGGTGGTGAGGGGAGCAGTACGGCCCCCAGCCCCACCTTCTTCTTTCCCACGCCGGGCTCGAAGAGCGTCAGCCTGACCGCAAGCAACACCGGAGGTAGCTCGACCGACACTCAGACGGTTGTTCTCACTCAAGACCCGAACAGCCAGTCGATCAACACGACGGGCGGAACCTTCGATCTCGACGGCGACTCTCTCGCCGACATCACGACCTTCGTGAGCGGTTGCCCAGGTGAGCGCGACCTTCGCGTCGTCAACGGTGCCACCCACGGCGTTCCGGCGGTCAATAGCGCCTATCCGGATGTCAATTTTGCCCAGGATGTCCCCGATCCGGGCGCGATCGACTCGACCGGAGACTTCTGCCCGGAGTTTGGCCTCGACGGCTATACCGATACGCGCATTCTCCGTGGCTCCAGCGGCGACATCGTCAAGTTCTGGCTGCCCGAAAACGACAACACCGGCGTCACCCGCATCGTCTCGGAAGTCCTGGCCGTCTTCGAAGCCGACCTCGTCATCAGCAGTACCGACTCGGCGGATCCGGCCGTTGCCGGCACTCCCCTCGTCTACACGATCACCGTCCAGAATCTCGGCCCCAGTGACGCCGAGTCGGTCGTGGTCACCAGCACACTACCCTCGGGTGTGAGCAGCCCGGTG
>JANQPS010000560.1 GCA_028285365.1 Thermoanaerobaculia bacterium
TCGCCCGGATGAAGCAGTGCTTCGTTCGGCCGGGCGACGAGCTCGACGACGATGATGAGATCGTCCTCCGAGGCGGTCGCCTGGACGCGGCGATCGTGAAGGCCGATGCGCAACGGATGCACGACAGCTCTGGAACGTTCGGCATCTCGGTGTTCGCACTCCGCGGAGCAACGATCGATGAGTTGGCACAACAGGCTCCTCTCGTTCGGTTTGCAGGGCTGACCGTCGTCACCGTGGGGCGCTTCGTGATGTTGGTGTGACGCTCGAACCGACAGGTCGGAGCATTCGGAACTTCACCGTGGTGCTCGGCGAGTTGGACGCAGGGACCCGAGCGCTGCTGGCGTGTCGACACCAGGTCTGGGTCAGCCCGTATCGTGAGGAGCGACGACGGGGAAGGAGGCACGAGATGATCGACGAACTCGATGTGATCGCAGATCTCAACGCCGAGGACGACGACGGCCTCGGCTGGTCAACCCTGACCGACGCCCGTCACCCGGATCGGGTGAAGCCCGGAGCGATGTTGTTCGCCGGCAACGAAGCGGCGAAGGCGGTCGTACGGGTGGTGGCCGTCGACGACGACGGCCAGATCCACTTCGCCGTCCTTCCCGGCTCGGTGGCGAAGAATCGCCATCTGCTCGACGGTACGACCGCCTGACGAGGCCTCTGACCCCCGGTCGAGGGCAATCTCGCTTTGTCAGCAGTCTGTCCGCGGTTCGTCCGCGAACTGGTCGAAATCAGCGGCCATCAGACAACACCAGGCAAGACGAAGTGTGAACGGATACGGCATCTGAACAGGGCAAACGCCCCTAGGCCGCACTCGACGCAGTCTCCTCGTTCCGGAGTTCAAGTCCCCTCCGACACCAGCCGTTTCGACGGATCTGTTCCGTCGCCCTGCTTCGTGCAGGGCTACGTCCAGTTCTTGGGGCTCCTGGCACGTCTGTCTACTGATGGTCGCGCTGGACGGTGACGGATGGCGATGCGGTTTGAGGGTGGTGCATTGCAGCGCACGCACCATGATCAGACACGCCACCCGGTCGTCTCACTGGGTGACATGGAAGTCGATCGAGCGGAGGAGGTTGTCGAGTCCGTCGATCGGATCCGTGGTGAAGTCTGCCCACTTCTTGGTCTTCAGCAGTGGAGGAATCTCGCAGGGCTCAATCAGTACCGGGAGGACCCGAATGTCGCCGGCTTGAGCTTCGTCCCAGTAGATGGATTCCCACTCGCGGCGGACCCATTCGGACCTCGTCGATGCCTGAGAAAGGAGAACGAGTAGGACGTCGCACTGTGCCAGCCCCTTGGAGATCTCCTCGGGGATGGAGTCCCCAACTGCGATTCTGCGCTCGTCGATCCACACGCTATGGCCATGGGACTCCAGATCGATCGCGAGCTGTCGAGCGAATGGCTTGTCAGGAGATGCATGTGACAGGAATACCTTGGCGTCCGTCTGTGGCTCGAAGTGGTCCAGGAGCCGTTGAAGCAGACTCGATTGCACGTATTGGAGCTCCGCGAGTT
>JANQPS010000574.1 GCA_028285365.1 Thermoanaerobaculia bacterium
TTCTCCTCTTCGATCCACCAGTCGATGTGCTTCTCGAGAACGACCATGGGCATCGCACCGCTACCGATGACGGCGGCGTGGAAACGCTTGATGTCGAAAGCGTCGCCCAGAGCCTCTTCGGCCTTCTGGCGCATGCGCGCGATTTCCAGATAACCCATGCGGTAGCCGAGAGCCTGACCGTGGATGTCGGCGGAGTAGCGCATGAGCTCGGTCGCGATCTCGACGTCCGAGTAGACGACTCGTTGCGACATGAACTCGCGTGCCTTTTCGACATCCCAGCCCAGGTTATTCATGCCCGTGTCGACCACAAGGCGGCACGACACGAACATCTCCATGACCAGGCGACCGTACCGATCGTAGGGGTCTGCGTAGAGCCCCATCTCCTTGGCAAGATTGGCAGCGTACTCGGCCCAGCCTTCGGTATAGGCCGAGTAGGCGACCGCTTCGCGGCGAAACGTGGGGAGGTCGTCGCGCTCGTTGGCGAGTGCGAGCTGGAAGTGGTGTCCGGGAATGAGCTCGTGGTAGATCAGGCCCTGAGCCGAGAAAAGAGATCGGTTCTCTAGATCGGAACCGTTGTAGCGGTATTCCCCTCTGGGATTGGCTGCCGTGGGCAGCTGATAGACGCCGAAAGTCATGGTGGCTTCGTTCGTCGGATCGAGTCGGCGGACGCCGTAGGGTGCCTTGGGTAGGACGTCGAAGTAGTCGCTCACGTGCGGCTCGATCAGAGCGATGTAGCTCATGTAGCGCTCCTCGACTTCTTCGGGCGACTTGGCGATGAAGCGCTCGTCGGTCCGAATCGCGTCGAGAAAGTCTTTCATCGCGGTGTCGGCCGACTGCCCTTCGAAGCCGATCTGCTTGCGCAGCTCAGCCATCTCGCTCTCGAGCCGAGCGACTTCGTCGAGCCCGATCTGGTGAATCTCCTCGGCGCTGAGGTTGGTTGTCGTATGGAGACGGACCCTGTAGGCATAGAGCTCGGGGCCTCCGGGTACGACTGAGAGTCCCACCTGCTCGGGCGCGGCCGCGACATAGTCGGCGCCCAGCTCACCGATCAATCGATCGATCTCCGTTCGGATTCCCTGGTCGACTGCGGTCTGCACTTCGTCGAGGAACGTAGCTGGCGCGTCGGCGGCACGGTCTTCGTTGGGTACGAAAAGCTCGTCGAGACGGTCCCGATAGCCGGTGAACATGCCCACGACGTTGGGAACCTGGGCCTTGGGGAGGTAGATGCCGCGCTCTTTCTGGCCAGCGACCTTGTCGGCGAGTTGTCCGATGGTCTGTTGGTACTCACCGAGGAGCCCCAGATAGTTGGTGCGTTCTTCTTCGCCCGAGAGGGGCGCGGCGCCGATGATCTGGTGGTAGATGTTGAGAGAGAACCCGCCGGCAGCGTAGGGAGTGATGTTGAAGTCGGCCCAGTAGTGCGTCGGTGCTTCCACCAGGAGACCGAGATCCCACCGCAGCAGCTCGAGTGAGATCCACTCTTCGTGGGTGATGGCCTGATCGTCGACGGTCGCCAGGCGGTCGAGAAGACCCTGGGCGAAGTCGGCACCCTCCTGGGCCGTTTCGAGAGTGAGGTCTGGAAACTCCCGGACGGTCTCGCCTCGGCGAAACTGGAGGTAAGGGCTCTGCTCCGCTATGGCTGCGGCGTACTCGTCGGCGACCGCCGCCACGATGGCCGAGTCGGTCTCGTTCGTGACCGGTGTCGTTGACTGGTCGGCTGTACATCCGAGGGTCGTCGAAAACGCCAGAAGTGCGAACACCGGTGGCAGTGCCATGGGAACGAAGATCCGCGAAGCGTTGCGGATGCGCGGGGACGAGCAGTTACCCATCGTGACCTCTCGTGGGTGTGATTCGGGTGTGTGTGCAAACGAGCGTTCGATGCTAGCTGCTGCGTTCTCGACCTGTGGCCATGAACTTTGGTAACCAGTGGTTATTTTGTGGTATATTGGTTACTGTGGGTGTTGCGGAGCGAAAGAATCGGGAGAGGCGCCAGCGACAAGAACTGTTCGTCGACGTGGCCGAAAGGCTGTTTCGCGAGCGCGGTGATTCGGCGACCATCGACGAGATCACGCGAGCAGCGGAGTTCAGTAAGCGCACCTTCTACCTCTACTTCCAGGACAAGAACGACATCGTGGCTGCGGTCGCCCATCGGGCGCTAGAGCGGCTCAACGACAGGATCGCCGAGGCACTGGAACGGTCGACGGACTCGCTCGACGGCATCAGGCGTCTCGCCTGGGCCTACTTCGAGTTTTTTGCGCAGGAGCGTGAGTCGTACGATCGTCACCTCCGCTACGAAGAGTCCGCCTATCACTACCGCAAGAGTGATCGGGTCGTGGGTCCCTACGGGCTCGCCTATGCGGACCGGGTGGCACGGCGCGACGAGCAGATCCACGACTTCCTGGCGCGAGCGATCACCCGCAACGAAATCGCCACCACTCTCGAACCGCACCAACTCCTCCTCGTCGTCTGGGGGCAGTGTGCCGGCATGCTGCGAGTGATCGCGGCCCGAGAGGGGGTACTCGACTCAGCGTATTCGACGTCCGCGACAGCACTTTTCGAGGAGTTCGTCGACCAGTTGGTCAGAGGCTTGTGCCCTCCTGAGCCGATTGAGACCCGGGAGTCGCGAGACACCTGAGAGAGAAGTGAGAAGTGTCGCGAGCGAGGGACAGAGCAGGCAACAGAGCAGGCTGGAGAGCGAGGGAGGTGGAGATGCGACCGGAGTCGTTCTTGCGAGATAGAAACCTGAAACGACCCGCTTGGCGCGGCCTGTCGATAGTCGTCCTCGGATGGGGGCTCGTGCTGCTGGTCGGATGCAGGGCTCCTACGGAGATACCGGATGATGCTGCCCGTGCGGACGAGAGGCGGGAGCGTCTCGCCGAGAGCCTGCAGAGTGCGCTCGAGCACGTCCGGTCCAGCGCTCTGGCCGATGGCGAGTGTCTGCCGGGAGCGACGGCCGCGGTCGCCTTTCCTGACGAACTGGTCGTCGAGGTGGCCACTGGCTACTCGAACGTCGACGACGAGATCGCCATGCGGCCCGAACACGTGATGCCGGCGGGCAGCGTGGGCAAGGTGTTCGTGGCCGCGACCGTGCTGAGGCTCGTGAGCGAAGGACACTTCGAGCTCGAGACCCCCATCTCGACCTGGTTCGGTGATGAAGATTGGTTCGATCGCCTTCCCAACGCAGAGTCGATCACCGTCAGGCATCTCCTCCAGCATGCTTCAGGGCTGATCGACCACGCATTCGAGAGCGAGGAGTTCGTCGCCGC
This sequence comes from Thermoanaerobaculia bacterium, assembly GCA_028285365.1. Taxonomy (GTDB): domain Bacteria; phylum Acidobacteriota; class Thermoanaerobaculia; order Multivoradales; family Multivoraceae; genus JANQPS01. The sequence continues at coordinate 3,264 of JANQPS010000574.1, forward strand.
CATCGGCGCCTTGATCGGCTCAGGAGATCCGGAGGCCTATTTGCCGCCTGCGCAGCTGGTCGAGTACGTCCTCGACCGCGATCCGTTGTTTCCCGCAGGCGACGGATACAACTACACCGACACCGGCTTCATCTTGCTCGGGATGGTGATCGAGGAGGCGTCTGGCTCCAGCTACTACGACCTTCTGAGCGCGACGATTCTCGAGCCGTTGGAGCTTTCGAGAACGAGTCCCCAGAACCGGCGAGACCCCCGGCATCTGGCACAGGGATACGCGGTCGAAGGGCAAGCGCTGGGACTGCCTGAGGAGGTCGTCGGTCCCGATGGGGCTCTCGTCTTCAATCCCCTGATCGAGTGGACGGGCGGTGGTCTCTACAGCAGTCCGGCAGACCTGGCTCGGTTTCTCCTGGCGCTGCTGGAGGGAGAGGTCGTGGATGCGGCAGCTCTCGAAGAGATGACCACCGTGAACCCGGCGTCAGTTGCCGCTGGAGGAGCGGGCGCCTACGGGCTCGGGTTGGGTCGTCGGGAGAACGCCGATCTCGGAGTGAGCTATGGCCATTCGGGCTTCTTTCCCGGCTACAACGCCAGGGCGCTCTACTTCGTGGAGGATCGTTTTGCGCTCGCCCTGCAGGTCAACTGCGATAGCGCCAACCTCGATCGCCACTTTCCGGTGCTCGTGGGCGCGGTGACCGACGTGCTGAGGTCGGACGTCGACGAGGAACCAACTGATGCCCAGTAAGGCGAGCACCAGTGACGCGAGCAACAGTGACGCGAGCAGCAGGCCGAAGACCACTGAGCAGTTCACCGGCCGACAAGCCCACGACGTGTCGACAGCTTCGAGACTGCGCGGGTTTTTCGTGCGTGACGACCCTGACTACGACCGCTACACGGCGAGGTACCAGGCCAGGACGACACAGGCCAAGATCGGCTATCTGCTGATGCACTTCCTACCGGGCATCTTCGCCCTGGTGGTGATCAACATCGACCCGGTGTTTGTCACGCTGCGCGATCTCAGCGGCCTCTCGGATCGGATGTTCCAGTACCTGTTGTTCATCGCGGTGACGTACGGCTGGCACACGCTGCTGCCAGTGGTCGTGCTCATGCGCGGCGACGGTTTGTCGTTTCGCGAAACGTTGGGCTACCTGGGGCTCGACCGTGTCGACTGGAAAGGCGTGTTCATCGTCCTGCCGGTGATCTTCGTGCCCTACACCCTGGTGAGTGCTCCCTACTTCCGCTGGGTCGAACCCGCGCTCACGAGCTGGCTCGGATCGATCGAGGCGTTCCAGTTGCCGGATCACAGTCTGTTCAAGGAGGGGCTCTACGACTTCCCGCCGGTGCTGCTCCTCTTCCTGTTGATCGGCAACTTTCTGGGAGAAGAGGTCTACTACCGGGGTTACCTCATGAAGAAGTGTGCGTTCCTCGGGCGCCACACCTGGTGGGTGACGTCGTTTCTCTTTGCGCTCTACCACCTCTGGCAGATTCCGCATACCTGGCCGCTGATGGGCCCGGCACTGATCTTCGGACTGGTCATGGTCCTGCGCAAGAACCTCTACGTCGTGATCTGGCTGCACCTCTTGCTCAACCTCTGGTGGGTCGGCTTCATGGAGGCGACCTTCGGACCAGGCTGAGGAGGTCTCGCTTCTCAGGCTGCGCGACTTTTGGGTGGCTGGATCACGAAGGCCACGACTGCAGCGACATAGGTCAAGACCGACAGGGACAGGAAAGCCCAGAAGTAGGTGCCCTGAACGTCGTACGCCCATCCGGCCAGGGCCGGGATGCTGCTGGTGAAGAAGGCGCCGAACATGAACCGGATGCCGGTGGTCGTGGCGAAAGCCTTGCGGCCGAAGAAGAGGGCAAACGTCGTGGCCTGTGAGATGTACGCCATCCCGAAGCCCAGGCCGACCAGGACCACCGCCAGGTACGCAAGGGCCTGGGTAGTTGCCCACAGCAGCACCAGCACGCCAGAGGCTTCGATGGTGAGCGCTAGACCGAGGAGTCGCGGCGGCGAGAGGAAGTCGCCCATGGCGCCGCTGAGTCGCCCGACCGTACTCACAGCGGCCATGGAACCCAGAATCGTTGCTGCAAGGGTCACGTCGAAGCCAAGGTCCGAGAGGTGCAGGCGACCGTGGTTGTTGAGCACGTACCAGGGGAGCGCGTAGCCGAGGCCACAGAGCAGCATCAGCGCAAACTGAGGAGTGCGAATGGCCTTGCCGGCGGACCAGTCGTCGACGTTCGACGTCTTGCTGGCCGCTCGGATCTCGTCCAGTTCCTCACGACTCTTTGCGCCGTCCTGGAGCTGACCGATCGATTCCGGCGAATCGCGAATGACGAGCAGGGCGACGATGCCGAGCACGACGTTGAGTCCGCCGATGGCGACCCAACCGGTTCGCCAGTTGGCATTCTCGACGAGCCACGCGTTGGCCGGGTACACCACTGTGAGCGCCATGATGCCTGCTGCCGAGAGCAGGACCGCCATCACCCTGGCGCGGTAGCGAAGGAACCACGTGGACGCGATGTTCTGGGTCGGGATCACGGTGGCAAAAGCATGCACGGCCGACGAGAACACGCCGTAGACGATCACGAGGTACCAGAAGCCGTTCGCCCAGCCCATGAGGAAGTAGGCGATCGAGCTGACGACGAACCCGAAGGTCATGGAGGCACGTGTGCCGAAGCGTCCGATGGCAACACCAACCCAGGGTGACGCCAAACCACCAAAGAGCAGGCCAACTCCGTAGATCGCTCCGCCCTGCGCCCGTGAGAGCGACAGCTCCTCGAGCATCTCGGGCAGGAGGAAACCCCAGCTGTAGAAGGGCATGACCCCCAGCCCGTAGAGGAACCATGCGACGACAGCCATTGGCCAGCCGTAGAAGCGCCCTGAAGGTTTGCCCGGTCCCGCTGCGGCCTCGTTGGCTTCGGCTTGGGTCACGTCGTCCTGCCGTCACTGCCCGTCCTGGACGCACAGAGCGTGGACGAGCGGTGTCTTGAAGTTGTTCGTTGGAGGGGGTCCAGAGCGTATCCGAGACGAGATCTCGCCGCTCAGGCCTTCATGAAGCCGCGCGTCATGACTCGTCTCATGAAGGCGTTGCGCCGTTCGACCATCTTGCGGTCGTACATCGACAGACCGAGCTCGGTCTTCGAGAACGGCTCGAGGACGGCGGGGCCGAGGAAGTCGAAGACCAGGTACAGGGCAGCCCACTCTTCGTCGACACCGTCCTGCAGGAAGCCGCGCTCCTTGTTGGTCTCGACGAAACCCCTCAGGATGGCCAAGAGGCGACTGAAGAGGCGTTGGCTACCCGGCGTCTTCTCCATCAGGGCAGTACGCACGTACATCAGTGCGTCGTATTCGCGGTCGGTCCACTCCAGCGCGTCGTCGACCACGTGCTCGAGCGCCTGGGTCCCTGAGTGCTCGTTGACCTTGGCGTAGAGCTCTTCGATTTGCGCGAGCACGTGACGATCGATTTCCTGGCGGAGTCCTTCTTTGGAACCGAAGTGTGTGCGGATCAGGCCGATGGAAACCCCGGCCTCGGCAGCGATCTCGCGGACTCCCGTCCCCGAGTACCCCTTCTGAGCGAACAGCTTGCGTCCCGCGAGAATGAGCCGGTGGCGCCTGCTCAGCGGGCGGGCGGAGGCATGAGGCTGTGACTCTTCTGAGCTCGATTTTGGGGTCGAAGCTGAGGGGTGGGTTCGGGTCATGGTCAGGCGTTGCCCTCACTCCTGGCTACCGGATCGCGGGCTGAGAGTCGCGCGACCGATCGACGGTACGGGGCGAGTGAGCGGCTCAGGCACACTATCGCGGCTGGTACGACGATCGTGGCCGTGCAGGAGAGAGCCCAGTCGAGCCGTGCCGCGTCCTTGAAGACGAAGTCGGTGAAGACAGCGACGATCTGCGGGCCGAGGCTCATCGAGAAGAGCATCACCACGAGTGCGTAGAGAGCCGCCATCTGGCCATTCGTACGGCTGGTCGAGAGATCGCTGACACAAAGAAGCGCGAGGGGGGTCCCGGCACTCGCGAGCGCCATGTAGCCAGCGATCGAGAACCAGCTGAGGGTCAGCGACGGAGCGACTGGTGCCACGACGGCGAACGGCAGGGCGGCGAGTGCGACGAACAGCAGGACCCGCGCGGGTGCGTCCGTTCGCCCGGCCTGGCGCAAAGCGTCGCAGACCCAGCCGACGCTCAACGTGCCCGCGAGTGACGAGACGATGGTGATGATGCCCAGGGTTGCGCCGACCTCCGAGAGGCTCAGCGAGTAGCGTCTGACCATCATGGCCGGAGCCCAGAAGGTGAACGCAAACGTCAACATGCCCATGAACACCACCCCGCCGAAAGTGAGGAGGAGGGTGCGGCGATGCGCTCTGAGGTGTTGCAGGAGCTCGCCACGGTCGGCACCTTCGGTCTGCCGTGTGTTGCGGGTCGACGCCCGCCGAGTCGGCTCTTTCATGGCGAGCGCGGCGAGCGCTACGAGCAGGCCAGGAAGCCCGACGATCAGGAAAGCCGCTTGCCAGGGCCGGAACGAGCCGAGGAGAGGGAGCTCGAGACCGCCACGGGCGCTGAGCCAGTCGATCAAGAGACCGCCGCCAAGGAGGGCGAGTCCCATGCCGACGAACACACCGGCGCTGATGATGCCCATGGCACGGCCCCGATGTCTGGGCGGCAGAGAGTCGGAGACGAGCGATACGCTGGCCGGTGCGATGACGGCTTCGCCCACGGCGACTCCGATGCGCGCTCCGAACAGCTTGGCGAAAGAGCTGGCGAAGGCCGCCAGTGCGGTCATCAGCGACCAGGTCAGGATCCCGGCCGCG
>JANQPS010000584.1 GCA_028285365.1 Thermoanaerobaculia bacterium
CTCCCACGGCGAGTCTCCCCGTCGTAGGCCACTCGATAGAGACCGCCACTGGTCATGCGGCCACCGGTCGTGAAGTAGAGCAGTCCGTCTGGACCGACATCGAGATCGGTGACGTTCAGTGGTTCGCCGAGGACAAAGTCCGGAGCTTCGCCTCGCCAGGTCGCTCCCGTGCGACTCGGGAAGAGGACCCGGATCCGGCCCCGCGACCAGTCCCCCAGAAACAACGCGTCACGGAAACGCTCACCGTAACCGTCGTGCTCGTAGAACACCACGCCGACTGGTGATCCACGCCCCACATCGACGACGCTGGGTAGCGTGTCGATCGAGCCGAACGAGATCTTGCCGGATCCGGTTCGCCAGCCGTAGTCAGCACTCGGTATTCCGTGGATCACCCGTGTTGGGCGAAACCAGGGGAGCCCTCGATCCCACTCCATGTCGGCTTCGTAGATGAACAGCTCCCCTGCCGGAGAAAACGCCATGTCGAACGGATTGCGCAGGCCACCCAGGATCAGCTCCCAGTTGTCGGCCACAGGCACGCCGTCTTCGAGCGCCACGCGGTACACGGTACCGGCCGGAGCACGAATGCGATTGGCGTGTCCACGCGGGTCGAGATAGCGCGGCAGAAGCTGCTCTTCGGTCAGCGGTCGAAGTGGCGAGTCCGGATGCACCTCCACCTGCGGTGTTCCCATGTTGCCGTAGAGAAGATACAAAGAGCCGTCGGGACCGATGGTGATGGTGTGCGGACCGTGCTCGACGATCCCGCCATCGACGGCGACGACGAGCTCGGGCTCTTCCATCTCCGGTGTTTCGGGGTCGCCGTCTGCATCCCGGAGCAGGTAGAGGCCCGATCCTGGCTCCGGACCATCGGCGTGCACGAGCAACACCTCGGGGCTGAGGTAGAACATCCCGTGAGCGGTGTTGATGGCGCTTGCGATCTGCGTCAGCTTGGGCTCCTCGGAATCGTGGTCCTCGACGATGACCAGGCCCCCGCGTTCCACCGCAAGAAGCGGACGTCCGAACGGGTCGAAGGTGAGGTTGACGACAGACCCGGTCTGTTCGTCGCTCAACACCTGCTCGACCCGGAACCCTTCGGGAGTACGAAACCGACCCTCGCCGCCAACACTCAGGAGCTCCTTGCGAGAGGCATCCCAGTCGGGCATGAGCTGTTGTGGCGAGCTGCCTTCCTCCTGACTCGAGGCCGGGCACACAGCCCCACCGATCAGGGTCATCACGACAGCTCCCAGAAGACTGCTGACGAGACGGCGATCCCACCCGACGCAACCATGCCTCACGTGGGCAACACCCACGGCTCTCACGAGTCCCCCCGCTGCAGGTGCCCGAACTTGCGATAGATCAGGCAGCCGCCTTCGCTCTCCAGCCGTCTCTCCTCACCTTGGGGACCTTGAGGTTCACGGAGCCAGCTGTGGGTGCGCAGCGTCTCCCCTCCGGTCGTCGCCTCCCCTTCGACCACGAAGATCTCCTGTCCACCGGTCGTCGAGAGCTCGACCGAGGCCCCGGCCCCTAGATGAACCATCTCGACCGTCTCCAAATCGTTCTCGTAGAGCGTCAGGCTGGTGACGCCCCCGTCTCCCCTGAGCCACGTCGCCGACCGGGTATCCACTGAGAGCTGATCCCGGTTCGACGGATCCATCTGCCTGAGCTTGACGAGAATCACACAGCCGTCTTTCGAGCTCGGCGCATGTGATGTGCCTGGCGGATTGCGAACGTAGGTGCCTTCAGAGAAGTTTCCGTACTGGTCGGAGAACACACCCTCGAGAACCAGAAACTCTTCCCCGAGCGCGTGGTCGTGCTCAGGGAACGAAGAACCCGCGGGATAGCGGACGATGGTCGTGGCGCGGGCGACCTCGTCGCCATCGCGCTCCAGCATCTTGCGCTCGACTTCTCCACTGGGTGACGGTACCCACTCGAGGTCCTCGGCGTGAACGATGGCGAGCTGTCCTAAGTCGGCGTTGATCTGCATGTGCGCGATCCTGGCAGACCCGAGCATCCACGCCAAACCGACTCTATGCATGATCTGCCTGTGAGCCGGGCATGTGACCCAGGCATGGCAGCTCTTGTCTTGTCATAGAAGAGCTCGGGAGGCTCACCTCTCGCAAAGGAACATGATGATCACGACAAGCACTTCGAAGCCGCCACCAGGACGACTGCTCTACCTGTTCGCACTGGGTGTCGTGTGCGTCTTCGCCTCGGGCTGCTTCGACGATCCTGTCGAAGAGGAACTCGAGCTGCGCTTTGGTGACGAGCACACCCTCGAGATCCGCTACCGCAGCGAGCTGATCGACGGCTGGTGGGACGAAACCGACAACGAGAGCTTCAGCGAGCGCATGAACAATGAGGAGCGAAGTCTCCTCGAAGGCTGGAACTCATGGCTCGAGCGCCTGGACGGCGTGGAGGCCGTCAGCGACGGCGGCAGCTGGACCAGGCGCGAGCGTCATCTCGTGTCCTTCGAGCGCTGGGTCCTCACGTCCGAGGCCGAGCGCGAGCTCGGTGGCTTGTTTGCCGGGACTCTGGTCCAGCCAGCCATGGTGGTCGAATCAGAGACCGTCAGCCTCAGCTTCCAGACCTATCGCGGGAGCCGAGCCAATGCCGCTGAGACCCGCTGGATCGAAGCCAAGCTCGACGACTGGTCGCTGGCGGTTGCGGACTACTACCGGGCCCTCGATCGCGTCTGGAGGCGACTGGCCTCCGAGCCCGATCGAGCCGAGCCGCTGCTCCGCGAGCTGCTCGACGACGTCATCGAATCCGACGAACCCGCCGAGGAGCCGAACCCGACACGTCCGGGAACCGACGACGACGGAAACGATCCGGACGTCGAACGAGTCCTGAAAGCCGAAGAGGCTGTGCTCGCGCTGTTCGAGATCGAGGACGACGAGGCCTTCACCCTTCAAGAGCTGTCCAGGAAACGACTCGACCCGTTCCCGGCGAACCTCCTCGTGAAGCCGGCAGGTACCCTGGTGGAGGTCGTCGGTTTCGAGGACGCCGGGGACGGACTTCTCTCCATTCCCCGTCGCAGCCTCTGGGACTCCTTCGAGGCACTCGAAGGGCGATGGTTCGGCCCCGACCCGCTGGTCGTCAAGGTCGCGAAGACTCGCAATCCGACTCTTCGCTTCGACCTGAAGGAGTTCATGGACCAGGACTTCGTCTATCCCGCGTCTCCGCCGACGGCGCGCGATATCGAAGAGGCACTTCTCGAGGTCGCCCGTGGACAACAGGAGTACCGCGTGGTTTGGGCACGAGCCCCCGAAGACGAGTAACAACCAGCCATCTCGCTACAATCGAAGCTTGCCGCCCGACAGATCGCCCCCGTGGCACGCCAAGCGCCAAGACCGTTTCACTCCGTGAGCTCACGCCCCCCAACACGTTCTGCGCTCAACGCTTTGTTCTCAACCTCAGCTCCATCGCTCAGTCGACTCTCCCTCGGCCGTATCTCGTTCGCCGCTCTGATCTGCTGGGCCCTGGCCTCCCCGGCGCCGTGTCAGACCACCGACACCGCGATCTCGCTTCCCTCCGGTTTCCTGCGCGAGCTTCGCGACCTCCTGGCCATTCCCAACGACGCCGACTTCCCGATACCCCTCGCCGAGAACGTCGTTTGGCTGCGCAACGCTTTCGAACAGCGCGGCCTCGCGTTTCGCGACCTCTCCGAGGCCGACTACTCGTTGGCGTTCGCCGAGGTCCGAGCCCCGAATGAGACCGCTCCGACGCTGCTCCTCTACTTCCACTTCGACGGGCAGCCCGTCGACCCGGCCCAGTGGCAGCAGGACGACCCATACGCAGCGGTCGTGAAGCGGCGCACCCCGGACGGCAGCTGGGAGCAGACCACCTGGCCTGAGCCGAGCCCTACGACGGCCACCATCTCGCTCGATCCCGAAGACCGGGTCTTCGCACGCAGCTCCTCCGACGCCAAAGGCCCGATCGTCATGCTCCTGCACGCGCTCGACGCCATCCGCGCGAGCGGAACGGAACTGACCAGCCACCTCAAGGTGGTCCTCGACGGCAAGGAGGAGAAAGGATCTCCGGGTATCGGCGCGATCGTCGGCAAACACCGACAGCTCCTGGCCAGCGATGCCATTCTGGTCCTCGACGGCCCGGCGGATCCGAGCAACCGCCCCACCATCACCTACGGGTGCCGCGGTCTCGCCAGAGTCGCGCTGACGACTTTTGGCCCACAGCAACCCGAGCACTCCGGTCACTTCGGCAACATCGCTCCGAATCCCGGCTCGCGAATCGCACGGGTGCTCGCGGGTCTCAAGG
>JANQPS010000598.1 GCA_028285365.1 Thermoanaerobaculia bacterium
CCCTGCCGCAGCAGCCGCGAACCCGATCCGGCAGATCAGTCCAACCAAGGGCACGCGAGCACCATGGCACATCTGCACGGCGGTGTGCGAGGATTCTCGCAACCATGCGATTCCGCACCCAATTCCCTGGCCGACCGGTGCATACTGGCCTGCAAACTAGGCTAGGAGGGGCCCATCCGATGGACGAGCTGAGTGCAGTCGTCGTCGATGACGATCCTGAAGGACGCATGCTTCTCACCGAGAGACTCGAAGCTGCGTCGTTCGAGGTACACGCTTGTGGCGACGCCTACATGGCCCTCGAGAGAGTTAGGGAGTTTCCCCCTGACGTAATCGTCACTGATCAGTTCCTCCCAGGAATGCTGGGGACGGAGTTCATAGCTCGCGTACGAGAACTCCAGGATACTCCCATCATCGGACTTTCTGCCCGAGCGACCGTTGACATCTGTGACGAGATGCATCGAGCAGGTGCCACGCGTGTCATGAAGTTCGAGACGGCGCTGAACTGCGTCGGTGAAGTGGCTATCGAAGTCGCCACAGATCCTTCCACCCATCCTCCGAAAGCACTGGCTCTCGCCGAAGCCCGTGAACGTCGCGTGCAAGATGAGAAGATCCGCTTCGAAGCACTCGTCACAGCGTTCAATGGCAACATCAGTGCGATCGCTCGCCACATGAACGTCGATCGCTCGACTGTCCAGTACCACTTGACGCGGCTCGGCCTCAGATAGGTCACGGGCTACCCGTGCTGACTCGGATCGCTCTCGAACACCCGAGGGCCACCCTCTTTGGGTGGGTGGTCGTCGTGGCGATCCTCGCCACGGGAATCCCTAGGACAACGACTGAAGTCGGGTACCGCATCCTTCTCGGCGCAGATCATCCATCGATCGTTGAGATCGATGAGTTTATTGACCGCTACTCAGGCGGGCTACCGATCATCGTCGCCTGGGAATGCGGCGACGAACTCCCGTGCGAATCTGCGCTCGACCGTGCCTCGCTCGAGATGGCGTCGAACCTCGAAGCGAGGCTGATCGAACAACCGTCGATCAGGTCGATCGCGTCGCCTGCCAGCACGCCAATCCTGACACCCGACGAAGGTGGACTTGCGATTCGCCGGCTCTGGGAAGGCGAATCCCCTGCTACAGACCATCCCGAGCTCGTACGTAGGGCGATGGAAGACCCGGCGTGGCTGGGCTCGCTCGTCAGCGCGGATGGCACCGCTGGTGCGCTGGTGATCCAAACGGCGAGCGCCGATAGCGCGTCGATGCAACACCTGGTCGAGGAGTTGTTCGAAGCTCTCGCTCCCTACGAGGATAGAGGCTTCTCGTTCCGGCCCATCGGGGACCCAATTGACTTCGTGGTCGCTGGCGGCGAGATGAAGGCGGAGACACCACGCATCATGCCAGTGCTCGTTGGCCTCCTCGCTGCGATGACGTTCGCGCTCAGCCGGTCCTGGCTCACGGTCATTCTCTCTCTCGTCGTAGCGGGCGTGGCTCTCGCCTCCTCGATGGGCCTCATGGGCTGGCTTGGGTGGCCCGAGGTCGAGTGGACGCAGGCCCTTCCACCGTTCGTCCTTGTAACTTCGATCTGCAACTCAATACACCTCCTGGCTCGCCTGGCATCCCGCGCTGCACAAGGAGAGAGCAGGTACTTGAGCCGGGCCGAGGTCTCGGCTGCATCAGATGACGTCTGGCTCCCCTGTTTCATCGCCTCTTCGACGACTGCAGCTTCGGTCCTTTCGTTCACAACATCGGGCTTCGAGAGCTTTCTACAGTTCGGCGTGATCGCCGCCGTCGGTGTCATGACGAGTCTGCTCGCCACTTTTTCTGCGCTCCCTGCAGCCGTCACGCTCGTTCCGCGATCAAAGCTTGCCAAGGCCCCGAGAGAGAACGCCTGGGAGGGATTTCTAGAGGAGCTGGTCGCACTCGTATCCCGATCACGCGTCCCGATCCTGTCTCTCTCCATCGCGAGTCTAGTCCTTGCATCGTTCGGCTTGGGCAAGTTGTCCATCGACATCGACGAGCAAGCTCTTCTCGGCCAGGACAGCAAAGTCGTCCAATGGGCGAATTGGGTCGAAGAACATCTGAGGAAGGCGGATGGGCTCGAGATCGAGCTTGTTCTGCCACGCCCGGAAGACCTTTCCGCGCCGGAGAACCTGACGATCATCGAGGAGGCAACCGAGTCCCTTCGCGCCCTCCCCGAACTGGGCCGGCCATCGAGCGTCCTGGACCCGCTGCGATCGGCGCACCGAGCGTTCAACAATGACGCGCCGGGCAGCTATGACGTCTCTGAATCAGCACAGGAGAACGCAGCACTATTGATGATCCTCGGGATGAGCTCGGGCACGCAGCTCGATTCATGGATGACGATCGACCAGAAGCGCGTCCGGCTATCTGCTCCGGCCGACCCCATGCCGATGAGGCAGCGAGTTCGTGTCTTGTCGGATGTCGACACCGTACTCTCCGAGAAGCTCCCAGATGACTGGGCGTTCAGCATCACGGGCCCTCTCAAGGTCTACTCCGATTTCGTGAGGGAGATCCAGCGCACCCAGCTGTCCAGCTTCTCGACCGCGGCAGCTGTCATCTGGGCCATGCTCGTGGTCCTGCTCCGGCTGACCGGCTCGAGAACGGCCTGGTCAATCGGATGGGCGACCGTCGCGCTGGCGGTTAGCGCGTTCCCGGTGGCATTGACGCTCGGCGCGATGGGTCTGCTCGGAGTCAACCTCGATGCAGGAACCGCGATGGTCGGCACCGTCGTGATCGGCGTCGCAGTCGATGACTCGGTTCATCTGATTACTCAGTACCGTCGCCATCGCCGCGAAGGGCTTGAACCCGGGTACGCGATCGAGCGTTCGGTCAGAGGCGCAGGCCGGGCTCTCGTCACGACATCGATTGCACTGAGCGTCGGCTTCTTCTCACTGCTCATGTCGTCGTGGGGGAGCATCGCGAGCTTCGGGTTCCTCTCGGGTATCGCAGTCCTCGGCGCACTCGCAGCCGACCTTCTCATCCTCCCTGCGATTGTCATGCTGGTTGGAGGAACCGCCTCACACCCGCCGCGGCCACCGAAGGAAGCACCACCAGGCCCACGCGCAAGGGCGGGGATCGGGCTCATGCTGCTTGCGACGGCCGTCGCCATTGCATGGGCGGCACTGGATTCACAGCAATTAAAAAGAACTCCGCATACGGAATCGGGTGAATCCCGCATCGCAGCTCTGTCCTGCACCCACGCCGGCGCAGGCGGGGCGAGCGTCGACGAGGGTAGCTCGCCAATCCCGCCGGCGGCGTCTTGTCGCGACGACCGTCAAAGTGTCCAGGTCAAGGGCATCTGGCCCCTCTGGCGAGATGCCCCCGGCTCTGCGCCATCCACATCACGATTGCTCGTTCCGCTGAGCGCGCTCCTGCTGCTGATTGCAGCCGCTCTGGTCCAGACATCTCAACACTCGGCAGCAGTCCCGTACTCGATTATCTCGATGCTCTTCGCGATCCTGGGGGTGTGCCGAGGCTTCGGCTCAAGCGGCAGTTCCCCCTTCTGGTTGGAGTCAGTGGCCCTGGGGCTGCTGTGGGCGCCACTGATCCACTTGAGTCTCACGTTTCCTTCACGGCACCCGCTGATTGGGACAGGAACACGATTCGTCCCACGCCTCTACTGCGCGGCGGCGGTGACTGTCGTCCCGCTTCTGATCGGAGAGATCCGCTCCCCGGAGCTGCTCGAGATCGCCACACTCGTCGCCTTCGGTGCCGCGCTCTCTGCGGGCACGATCGCAGTCGTGCGCATGATGTCCTGTGCCCGAAATGTCTCAAAGCACACGGATCACGAACGATCCGCGCTTATCGCCGGAGTCGCCACCGTATTGATGACGGCTTCGCTCACGGGCGCACGATGGGCACCGGGCATTGATGCACACTCGATCTCGAGTTGGCTGTGGATCCTGATTCCTCTCCCAGTGGGCCTCTCGCTCATGACGGCACTCGAACGCCGCAGCGGGTTCTTCGCGAGGTACGCGTTGCCAAGACTGCTCCAAACGGCTCTGGTCGGGATCGTGATCGTCATCGTCGCGGCCTCAAGCATCTCTCTCCTGGGGGTTCCGTTCACAGCGCCTGTCGCATTCGCTCTGTTCCTTTCCTTCTTGGTCGGAGACATGTCCCGACACATCGCCCGTCGCGGCCTTCAAGGAGCGATCGACCAGACGAACGTACCACCACAGGATCGGCTCGCTCGTTTCACGAAGCTGGTCGAGGTGGAACACTCATCGGATGAGATCCTCGAGTCGCTGGTCTGCATGCTCAAGACCGAGCTCGAGTCATGCGGCATCACGGTCGTGGGGCGAAGTGCCGATGTACGATGCGCTGCCGGACGACCCCTCTCACATGACGCTACACGAGCCGCGCTACGTCTCTCCTCAAGGTCGCCACGAGCCATATGGCTTGGCT
>JANQPS010000624.1 GCA_028285365.1 Thermoanaerobaculia bacterium
CGTGTTCGCGGCGTTGGGTCCTCACGCGACCGATACCGTCAGCCCCGAGCTGTTCGGGCGACTAGCCGAGCAAGCACACAGTCAGGACCTGAGCATTCACGTTCACGTCGCGCAGTCGGCTCCAGAGTACCGTCGCAGTCTCGAGCGCCACGGCTGCTCGCCGATCGAGCTACTCAGACGAACGGGGCTCTTCGAGTTGGCGCCGCTGACTCTTGCGGTCCACTGCATCTACGTGTCGCAAGATGACCTGCTGCGCCTGAACGACCTCCCCGTGGCCCTGGTCTTCTGCCCCTATGCGGCGCGCATTTTCGACATCCCGGCCGACCCTCGTACCTGGTCGAGGGCGGGGCTGACGTGGTCCGTCGCGACCGATTGTGGCGCGAGCAATGACTCGATGAACCTGCAAAAGGAACTACGCGCGGTCGCCGAGCTGCGCACTCACCCCGTGAGCCACGGCTCTGCCTATCGCGACTTCCTGGCTCGATCGCGCGGCACCGAAGACGCGAGGGCACTGGTGGATGTGGTCGACGTCGCGAGATCGGCGGCTCTGGGAGAGGCCAGCGTAGAAGCCGAGCCGACGAGGCTTCTCAGCCGCATCACGTCCATCCCAGGCCGCTATCACCCCGGGATGACGACCGGAGTCATCAGGCCAGGCGCGCTGGCCAATCTACTGGTCTGGGACACCAATCACCCGTCATTCTGGCCGGCTCCTGACTCCCGCTCCCTGATTCAGCTCTTGTCCATGGGCGATACGACCGGTGCGATCCAGGCCATGTACTCAGGTGGGCGTCGCATTGGTCAGCGAGGCGACTTCCACCGCAGCATCCTGGGCAGCGAGACGTTCAACGAAGCGCGCATCGAGGCGGACCGTCGCCTGGCGGAGCTCATGGAGCGTCTCTAGGAAGTCTCTGCGCCTGAGACACGTACCGGCCGACTCAACTCCCGTCGGGTGTCGCGTCGCTCGCGGGGACCCGAAAACCCGCACGGCTCGAATCCACCGCCCAGTTGCCTTGCATCCAGGTGAGCTCGAGCTCGTACTCTCCGGGGCTGGGGCCCGGAGCTTCCAGTTCGGCCAGGAACGTCATCAAAGGCCAATGTATCCGAAGGTTTCCTGACAAGACGACAGCCGGCGTCATTCTCCGCCACGTTGCGCCCTCGACGGCCGCACCCATCGCTCAAAGCGCAGGCACGCTCTTGTCGGCACGGCCGGACCTCACGAGAACAGGGAAAGTTGTCGATCGTCGCCGATCAGCCGCGCGAGATCGAGACCTAGCTGCGCGAGAATCGGCTTCGTCACCGGCGCGAGCTGGCGATCGACGTAGTGCTGGTAGTCGATGGTCGAAGACACCTGACCCAACGGCTCGGGTCCAGCCACCGTCATGACGTACTCGACGACCCGGCCACTCCACCCTGCACCCAGCTTGCGCGCCGCTACGACGTGTGGCGGGGTCGTCGTCGTGTACTCCGCCGGAGGCTTGCGTAGGCCCTTACGATAGACGAGGAGCTCATCGAGGTCGCCGGAGCGCAACTGTTCGACCATCTCGGCGAGGTACTCGTCGATGGGCCGGTCGGCAAACAGCCGCTCGAGGACTCCACGCTGAGCACGCTTGGCCAGCTCGGTCCAGTCTCTGCGGACGGCCTCGAGCCCCACGAGTATCAGCTCTTGATCACCCGAGCCTTCGACGAGTCCGGCGTACTTCTTCATCGCACCTTCGCTGCTCTGGCGCAGTGGCGGCAGGAACAATCTCACGAACACCTTGTCGACCTCGAGCTCCAGACGGCTGTCGACGCGCCAGCGGCGCTGTAGCCAGTCCGCCACCGCTGAGTTGATCTCGCTCACGAGCGAGCGAGCCTCGAGCTCACAGGCCTGCCGCTCGTTCGAGTGCAGCTGGACAAACAGCGAGTCCGTGTCGCCGTACAGCACCGCATGTCCCCGTTCTTCGAGGGTCTTGTGACACCAGCGGAGGATGGCCCTCCCGAAGCTGGTGATCGCGTTGGCGATATCAGGACTGAAGAAGCGACACGTGGTCGCGCCGAAGACCCCGTAAAAGGAGTTCATCAGGATCTTGATCGCCTGGGACTTGGTGCCGTCGCCCTCACGCTTGGCTGCTTCGCGAGCGGGAAAGAGCTCGTCCAGTAGCCGCGGCAGCACGCTCTGACCGCGCGAGAAAGCCACGCCGTTGGGTGCCACGATCGAGTCGTCGGTTTCGTCACCATGTGCTGCACCATCGAGTCGATCCGTACGACGGGTCACGCCCCGACAGCTCAGCGGATCGATGTTGAACGTGCGAATGAGACTGGGGTAGAGACTCTTGAAGTCGAGCACCGCGACGTTGTCGTAGAGCCCCGGGGTCGGCTTGATCATGCCCCCTCCACCGAGCGGCTCCGTGAGAACCCGAGGCTCTACCGAAGGAGCGGCGTACCCGAGCTGCTTGAGCTCTGACAGGTACAAGAAGTCGAAGGCTGCTATCGAGCTCGAGACCCGATCCAGCGGTAGGCCGGTCAGACGACTCCGGGCAACCGACAGTTCGACGAGCTGAAGCTTCTCGAGGATGTCGACGACCAACCGGGCATCGGTCAGGTTGTACTCCGCGAACGTGGCGAGGTCCGATCGGTACCACTCGATCAGCTGGTCGATCCGACCAGACCCCGAAGCCGTCTTGCCGACTCCCAAGACGTCGCGCGCGACGAAGTCGAGCGACTGCCGCTCCATCTTGATGAAAGAAGCACGCAACAGATGAACGCCGTCGAGCACCACCCGCCCGGGCACCTCGTACCGCGCCGCCTGCCTGGACGCACGCGCCTCCAGCCTCCTCAAGGCACCTGGCACCCTGCCCAGCTCCAATCGCGCACCGGTCGCGCGCGCCCTCTCTTCCAGGACGGGCAGATCGAAGTCGACGATCGACCAGCCGGTCAGGATGTCGGGATCGATCGCTCGAAGTCGCTCACCAATCGCCTCGATCAGCTGCTTCTCGTCCGGTATCAAGCGGACCCACTCCGGAAGCTCGGCGGGCACGTCGGTCGCCGGAACCATCAACACCTCGCCGACCTCGCCGGTTGCGAGAGCACACGACCAGATGTGCCTCGTCTGAGGGTCGGTCTCGAGATCAAACGACAACACGTCGAGCTGTGGTTCGAAGTCATCGGGTATGAGATGAGGACGTTCGTAGACCCGATCGACCCAGCGGCCCTTGCGCCAGGGACCGTCAATAC
>JANQPS010000642.1 GCA_028285365.1 Thermoanaerobaculia bacterium
CGATCGGACCGGCCTCTTCGCAAGAGTCGGAGTTTCTCGGCCCGTATTCCTGCGAGGCTGAACTGAGGACGACCCTGGAGCCCTCGGGATGCTCGACGAAGCGAACGTCCACGATTTGGGCCTCGTTGCCATTGGGCGCCCACTCGATCCGGAGCCAGCGAGGAGGCTCCCAACCGACGAGAGTCCCCCAGTCAGTGCGCCGACCTCCCTGGTCGACCTCGAAGACCTTGCCACCCTCGTGACACTCCATCGCACATTCCACTGCCCCTGATGACTGGGCGTGAGTCTCCAGCGGCCACCAATCGGCCAGACCTTCTGTGAACAACTCGAAAGCTTGGGCGGGTGACTGCTTGACGACGACTTCGCGCCGAATCTCGAAGCCACCTTGCCCCTCGGGACCTTGCTTCCCCAATTCCCCCTCCAGTCGGTCAAGACCGCGGCTCGCGCACGGCCATGTCTGCGTGTCGATCTGCCGCCCGGCGAAACGCATCGAGGGCATCACCCCAGAAGGAGGTGAGGTAGCGCTCGAGCTCTTCCAGGCCACTTGGATCGACGCTGTAGACCCGTCTCTTGCCGTCCGCCGTGCAGCGAACGAGACGAGCTTCCTTCAGCACTCGTAGATGTTGAGAGACCGCTGGTCGACTCACCGGGATCCGCTCCGCGAGCTCGCCGACCGCCTGCGGCCCCATCCGCAGGAGCTCGAACACTTCTCGACGGGTGGGATCGACGAGCGCAGAAAACACGCTTTGGCAAGACATCGTCAGGTAAGCATACACTTACACGTTGGTTCGAACACCCCTCCGGCACGGGCTTGGGACCAAACCCCGAGGAGAAGTGTCAGGCGGCGTCTTTCGCGGTAAGAGCCGCGCCACCCTCCCGCCACAGTCGCTGGCCGAAGTAGGCACAGCCGACGATCGCCAGGATCCCACAGGTCATCAGCACGGCAGCCTCCCCAACGCGATCGGCAAGTGCGCCTGCGACGATGCCAGCAAACGGGAACACACCGAGGAAGATGGTGCTGTGCAGAGACATCAGCCGCCCTCTCAACTCGTCGGGTGCCAGTGACTGCATCATGGTATTGCTGCTCGCCAACGCCAGCATGAAGACCAGCCCCTGCAACGTCAGCAACAGCAGAGCCAACCACAGCGACCGCGCCCAGGACAGCGCAATGAGACACACCCCGATCAGGACGCTCGCCGTAGGCACCCAACGCTCCAAACCCGCCGCACTGACTCGTGCTGCCAGCCGCAGTGCGCCGAGCAGCGAGCCCACTCCAACCGCGATCTGCAGGAGCGAGTAGGTCTGAGGGCCGCCCTGCAGCTGACGTTCGGCAAACGACGGCAGCAACACTGAATACGGCATGGCGGCAAACGACACGACGACCAAGGAGCCGAGAAGGGCTCTGACGACCGGCTGCGATGCCGCATAGGCAAGGCCTTCGCGGATGTCACTCCACACGCTGCCCCTCGCTCCCTTGCGCTCGCTGGGGGTGGTAGCGCTCGCCGGAATGACCAGGAGTGCGGCGATCACGAACACGAACGAGGCCGCGTTCACCACGAAACACCAGCCCTCCCCCACCGTGGGGATCAACACCCCGGCAATGGCTGGGCCGATCAGCCGTGCTCCGTTGAACAGTGCCGAATTGAGCGCAATCGCATTCGACAGATCATCACGGTCGACCAGCTGCGGTAGCAGAGCGTGCCTTGTGGGAATCTCGAAGGCTCGCGCTACGCCCGCAACAAACGCCAGCGAAATGATGTGCCAGGGTGCCACCCAGCCGCCGAGCGTCAAGACTCCCAACGTGAGTGCCGGCACCAGCGCCAGGCTCATGCACGCGACCAGGACGTTGCGACGGTTGAGTCGATCCGCGTAGGCACCCGCCACCGGCCCGAGGACGAGGCTCGGCGCCTGCTGAGCCAACGCGAGCACGCCGACCAGCCAGGCCGAATCCGTCAGGCGATACACCAGCCATGCCAGTGCGGTGACCTGCACCCACATGCCGACGAGTGATGTGGCCATTCCGAGGTAGAACAGTCGGAAGTTGCGATGCCGGAGAGCTCTGAGCAGAGGCATCCGCTCGGCCCGCCGCTGAGACTTGTCGCCGGAGCCCTGAGCGCTCATGTCCAGGCCTCGAGCTGCCCGTCAGTCTTGCGAGTCGACTGCACCCTGATCTCGCTCGCCCACCTCGTAGTAGTCGAAGAAGCCGATCATCATCTCGTCACTCGTCTGCTCTCCCCAGGACACGTCACGAGCGGGGTCCGGGTTGTTGGGGTTCGCCGCCGAGTTGTCGTAAACGGCTCGCGCGCGCAGCACCGTCCCTGCCGGCATCATCTTCTTCGACTCGAGCACGTAGGTGGTTTGCCATGCGAAGTCGTAGGGAGCCACCCGCAGCAGCGCTTCGCGCTTGCCGTCCGGATACTCGGCCGTGTACTCGAACGAGCTACCGCGCAAATGCATATGGGGGCGCAGGCTGAGAAGCATGGAGTCCCTTGGAAACGTCCACTCAGCGGTCACCTCGACGTCGCGAGCACCCGCCGGAATCCACAAGAAGGGTGTCGAGACGAGACCGGTGCGAGTCTCGTATTGCGGTGGTTCATCGGCAAGAACCAGCCCCAGAGCCGTCCGATCCTGCTCCACTTCGCCGGTTGGCGTGTAGTGCATCTGAAACAGGATCTCGGAACCGGCTGGCAGACGCCTCGCCGTGCCTGGCGGCATGATCAACGGTCCGTCACCCGGCACGTAGCCGCCGAGACTCCCGGCGGTCCGGGGATCGTCGCCCGGCCTGGGTCGGCCTCCGGCTACCTCAACGATCACGTGATGAACGACTTTCAGGTTCCCTGGTCGGACCTCGGCAGCCTGTACCCAGGCGTCGCTCTCGATCGGGACTGGGACGCGATAGGAGTGATACGGCACGTCACCGTCGGCAGGTACGCTCACCACCTCAGGCAACTCCAGGACGAGATCGGGCTCGGGAATGGACCAACCC
>JANQPS010000647.1 GCA_028285365.1 Thermoanaerobaculia bacterium
CTTCTCCGCCACGACGGTCACGCGGTCAGGATGACAGCGTCTTTGATCGGGTGAGGTCGCACGACTCGGCTGCGATCGCGGACTGGCACAGGCCAGACGAGGCAAAGGCTGGCAGCAGCCTCATCAATGAGCCTGAGACATGACTGATTCTTTCCCAACACCCTGCCTCAGGAGAATCCAAAGAACAAACAACTCGCCTTGACAGCAACGAGGAGTCCAGACATGACATGCGCTGGGTTGGCGACGACCATCTCGATCGAGGCGCAACAAGCTCGACACGACGCGGGAGGTCGCGCACCACCGCCCATCGGCCGATCACGGCTACTCGCGAAGCGACCGCGCCTCATGCCAGCGAGCCCGCCACCTAGCGAGTTCCCTAGAACTTGAAGGCCACTCCACCCTGAAGCATGCCGAAGAGCTGGGCGTACTCCAGGTCGGCGTAGTGGGCTGACAGCTCGCCGACGATCGACCAGCGCTTGGTCAACGGAAAGTCACCGGTGACCCCGAAGGAGATTCCCAGCGAGCTGTCGTCGTCGGACGTGCCATCGGAGAAGTTGCCGTCGAGCGAGTAGAGGCCAAGTGCGAGAAAGAGGCCCGACGTGTAGTACGCCTCCTGGTAGGAGTACTCGCCGCCAATCGAGATCCAGCTGAGCTCGGGATCGAACAGAGTGCCGAGCTGCTCGCCCCCCATGTCCATCATCCCGGCGCGCACGACCACATGGGTCTTGGGCAGCGTGACCCAGTTGAGGCCGAGCTGAAATCCGCTCTGGTCGAAACCAGGGTCTTCGCCATCCACGTCGAGCGGGCCGCCAATGACTCCGCGCACCGAAGCGGTGAAGTTGTAGAGCTCCTGAGCTGAAGCCTGGCCCGGACCGAGTGCGGCCAACAGCAGAACGCCGAGGAGGACGCCTGGCAGGTACCGACGCGGACGTTGCGCACGTCGGGCGGTTGGGATGGTCATCTGGGAGGTCCTTCTTGGTCTGAGGTCCGGTGCCGATGTGTGCAGCGAGGTCGAGACGCGGGCGTTTCGTCGAGGTCCAGTACCGCGCTGGCGAGGCTCGCGGGAGTATACGCCGGGAGCCACGAGAAAAAGCGGCCCGCCAGGGCTCCGTCTCCGTCACCTCGGAGTCGCGCCGCCTTTACCCCCAAGGCATCGACAGTGTGCTCAGCACAGCACGAAGTGGCGCTGGCGACGGAAATCGGAGCCCCGACGTGGCTCTCGAGGTGTACGGCAACAAAAGGCGAGATGTCACAGGCACATTGCCACTTCGCCCTGCGTCAGTCGATCGTTCGTGGGAACCCGTCGCGGCCGTTCTTCTGAAGTGTGGGCGTCACTGATCTCGTCTTTGGCTAGAGAGGGGCCGGGCTCGAGACCAGGCCAGAGCCAGCTGGCCGACGGCTCCTCAGCAGCACCCGAACTCTCGGTCTACGGACATGCCCCCTGTGACGGACTACCCGCACAACATCCACCCCTCTCGAGCAACTCGCTCGCGCGAAGACTCTCCATGGCTGGCGTTCTGCCAGCGGCTCGTCAGAGACGTCATGGACTTCGCCCTCCCTTCCGCCTGCCTGGGCTGCGAGAACGATCTCCATCCGCTGCTCGAGGGTCGGGGAGGATCGCAGACACCACTGCGACTCTGCAGGCAATGCCGGTCCCTTCTGAAGCGCCACGGCCCCGTCCGCTGTCGTCACTGCGCGCGCCCCGTCGCCCACACACCCTCGCCGAGCCGCACCTGCAGTCCCTGCAGTCGATCGAACAGCGCGCTCGACGATCTACTGACCTGCTTCGACTATCGAGAGCCGTTCGACCAAGTGATCCGAGCCTTCAAGTTCGGCGGCTTCCGCGTCCTGGCGAAGCCGCTGGCCCGCGAGATATGGGATCTCCACGCCGAGCGTCTCAACCAGGCCGACGTCTTCGTTCCTGTCCCCAGCCACTGGAAGAGGCAACTGGGCAGGGGATTCAACCCGCCCTACGAGATCGCTCGACACCTCGGCCGACTGTCGCAGAAGCCAGTGCGCCAGCCCCTCCAGCGGCTCGCGGGACCGCCTCAGTCCAAGGTCGCACTGGACCAGCGACGGCGCAACGCGCGTCGTGCCTTCGTCTGGCGCAACCGTAGGGGACCGGGCCGAGGGTGGTCTCTCGAAGGAGCTAGCCGCGTCCTACTGATCGACGACGTGACCACGACCCGAGCCACACTCGAGAGCTGCGCGCGACTCCTCAAACGTCACGGAGCTCAGAGGGTGACCGCGGCCTGCCTCGGCTGGACTCCGCCACCGGATCCCTGACTGGCGCACAGTCGGCCGGACAGCAATCAGGCCCTCACCCCGGAATGCAGCATCTTTGTCCCCTGTTCTGGCGTATCTCTTCCCGAGGAAGATAGGACTGGCTTCGGCTGACCAAGAAACCACGCCTGCCTGCTTCATTCTCTCGACAGTGAGGCCCACAGAGAGCTGCCCGAGAGCGTTCCCAGCGTCGATCGGGTTGATCAGTCAAACCGCTGAAACGACGATACTTGATTGCCAACAACCCCACTCGATGAGCCGAGCCGCTATAATCAGGGCCTTCGGAGCTGAGCCCCTTTGCAGCGACTCGACCTCTTTCCAGGTCGGCCCCCTCCTTCGCCCAGACGTGAGCTCACGTTTCAACACCTACCGACATCGATGAACGGTTCCTCGACGCCACTTCACAGTCTCGCCATTGCGGCGATGTTGCTGATGACGCCACTCGCATCGAGCGCTACGGCGACCGCGCCTGAGGTCGGTCCAAGTCTCGGCGAGAGCAAAGGAACGGCACCAGACTTCCTGAGCGACTCAGCGGTCGTCGGAACGGTCTCGAGCGGCTCCTCGACCCAAGCCAACGCAGTCGGGTTGACGTCCAGCAAAGACCGGCCGACTCCGCTCGAGGCGGCCAGCGTCTACGCCTACGGCCTGGCAGACCTGAGCCTTCGCCGAGCCTTCACCGACAACGGTGGGCGCTTCTCCTTCGAGGCCCTGCCCGCCGGGATCTACAAGATCATCGCGCACAAGCCGGGTTTCCTCCCGGCGGTCGTCAAGCTCACGCGAGCCAGCGCCAACCTGTACCAGGAGCTGGAGCTCGCCCTCGCACCCGAAGATGAGCTGCAGGCGGACGGCCCGCAGGACTTCTGGAAGATTCGCGAGCGCATCCCGACCGACGTGCTGCGCGAGATCACGATCGCCAACGCACCCGCGCCGGAGTCCCCCTACTCGAGCGATCAGCCTGCATTCGAAACCGAGATGAGGGCCGTACACGGAGTCGGCGACTACGACGGCGCCACTTCGGCGCACATTCACGGGGGTCAGCTCGATCTCAAGGGCCGCCTCGGTGAGATGGAGATCGCACTCGCGGGCTACTTCAAGCAGCTCCGCAGCTCCGCCGGCCTCGATCATTCGACCCTCGGGTCGTCTCAAACAGTGGCCTTCTCGATCGCCCAGAACGCAGGGTCGAGTCTTCGGGTGAGCTCGCACCAGAGCAGTCTCGCTCGGCTGGACAGCAATCCGATCGACCTCGAGCGCTACCACGTCCAGTGGAACGGTGACATCGGTGCCGGACACTCTGAGGTCAACGCCTTCTACGTCGAAGAGTTCAACTACTACCGCGACCCACGCTTCATGGGCATGGGCACGGCAACCGCGCCCGCCGGCGGGTCGAGAACTGTGCGGATAGCAGGCAGCTATCAGCGCCCGCTCGGAGCGCGCTCGTCACTCGCCACCGGCCTCAGCTACAGAGGCCGTTCTGCACTCGACCGCTCCCCCCTCGAAGGCGCCTTCGCCGCCGTGAGCTCTCACGGAGACACCAGCGGCCAACTGGACCTTCTCGGTGCATCTGAGCGCATCGAAGCCTTCGGCATCGGCGACATCAACGTCGGGAGCTCCGTTCTCGTCCAGTACGGCATGTTCACCACTCTGGCTGACGGGTCGCTCGCGTTTACGCCGCACGCCGGCCTGGTGATCGACCTCGGCAGTCGCTGGAGCGCTACTGCAACGGTTCGCGAGAAACTAGCCGAGGAGAACGATCCCTGGCGAGCAGACTTTGTGCCCCTCCTGTACGCGGAGAGCTCCGAGTGCACCAACGCCGAAGAGCGCTGCTATCAGCTGAGCTTCGATCGCGAGGCCAAAAACGGTACGCGGTTCAGCATGGGCTCGATGTACCGCGAATTCTCGGACATGATGCGGGTCTACTTCTCCGAGGACTTCTTCGATCAACTCGACAGCTTGCTCTTCGTCCCAGGCGATCGCCTGCCCGAGATCAACATGTCGATCCAGCGCCAACTCAGCCCGTCGATCCACGCTCGCTTCGAGTCGAGTCTCGCGGTTGGTGGTGGCGGAACCTTCAGTCGCGCGGGTGAGACGTTCGAGAACGACGTGCGCTACGTCGTCTCGACGATCGACACGCAGTTCGACGCCACCTCGACAGGGGTGCTGCTCTCCTTCCACAGCATGGAGCAGCGTCTGAAAGACCCGCTACGTCGCGATCACTCGATGGGCGGACTGGACCGAGAGCGTCTCCAGCTGATGGTCACCCAGGGCCTCAGGCCATGGATAGGACTGGGCTCCGAGTGGGACCTCAAGCTGGACATGCAGCTCAGCCGTGGTCAGAACAACGATCTGATCGCTGAGCGCGACGGCCTGCAGAAGCGTGTGGTCGGCGGACTCGTCGTCCGTTTCTGAGCCTTACGACGGATCGGCCGCAGCTACGGCTGCTCCGAGTCCTTTCGACTCCGTCGAGCGACTCCGTTGAGCCCGAGCTGAGGCTCCGTGGGCTCTGCTGCCACCAACGCGTGCGGATCTGACGAAAGGCCCTGACTGAGGCTGACGAAGAGCCGACCCCGCCGGCCACCTCTTCCCACCCGACCGGCTTGCTTGCGTCAGGAGTCTGCTCGTGCCCTTCAGGATTTCCTGAGTCTCTCGAACACACCGTGTTCTGCTGTCTTACGGACAGTGGCTCTCGCGTTGGCAGTCGACTCCTCCGCAGGGCTGTCGAACCCAACCTGACCACCTTGAATCCAACGACACGTATAAGATCAAATCGTTGGATAGGGGCTCGAGAGGCCCGCGTTTTCAGGGCGTTGGAGAGGGTCAATCAGCTCTCACGAATGGCACGGAACCTGCTTTCAATCTTTTGAACAGGAGCTTGGACCTTCGCGATGAAGCCGACTGCGAACACTGTACGCGCCAAACTGGCGCTCACGATCCTGCTGGGCGCGACAGCTGCGCTGGTCGTGCTCGGTGTGCTGAGCTTCGCGCGCAAGGTCGAGACCTTCCAGGCACCGGGCGTCGAACTCAACCTCTCTTCTGTCGGCTGGCAGGTCGGATCGGCCCATCAGGACTCGGACCTTCGTCAGGGCGACATTCTGATGCTCGTCGACGGCATCGAGATCACCCCCGCGGTCGACGCCAACGCCCTGTTGATCCAGCGCGATGGCGTGGACGTCGTTGCCGTTCGCGGCGACGAGTTGGTGCAGCTGCGTCACACGCTGCCACCGCTCAACATCGACGTGCCGTATCTGATGCTCGCCTTCCTCGGCACCTGCTACCTCTTCATTGGCCTGTACACGCTGCTGAGAGGTATCGGCAAACACTCAGCGCTGTTCCACACGTGGTGTCTCGTCTCGACGGCGTTGTACCTGCTCAGCGCCAACCTGCCGCCGATCGACTCGGTCGATCGACTGATCTACATCGTCGACGAAATCAGCCGGCTGCTCCTTCCGCCGTTGACGCTCCACTTCTTCCTGGTCTTCCCGAAGCCGCTGCTCAAGCGCGGCCTCCTCAAGCTCCTGCCGTTTGCCTATCTGCCGGCTCTGGCGCTGGCAGTCGTCCAGCTCGACCAGATCCTGACCAACGGCGCGTGGCTCGGCGTGCCGCCGAGCGAGGCCGGGCTTTTTGTCCTCGATCGGCTAGGCCTCGCGCAGCTCGTCATCCTCGGAGCAGCCGCGGTGACGGCACTTGCAGTTCAGGCCACGCGGACCGAGAGCCTGGAGCAAGGCCGTCAGATCCTCTGGATCGCTCTCGGCATGGCCTTCGGTTATCTGCCATTCGCGGCGCTCTACCTCGTCCCGTTCACTCTCGGCGCCAATCCGTCGGAGCTGGTCCAGACTGTGGCGGTCGCGCCACTCGTCCTGGTCCCGTTGAGCTTCGCCTGGGCGATCCTGCGCTACAGACTCTGGGACATCACCATCATCGTGCGGGACATCACGACCTACACGGTCACGTTCCTGCTCGGCGGCCTCGGATTCTCGCTGGTCAACCTCCTCGTTCGCCGCAGCATCCCTGCCGATTTCGAGCTCACCCGCAACCTCTCGACTATCGCCGGTGGACTGCTCATCGCGGGTCTCATGCTGCCAGCCAAGCAGGGAATTGGCGCCACTCTCGAGCGCTTCCACTACCGCGGCGTGTTCTCGCGTCGCCGAACGCTCACCCAGCTCGGCGAAGAGTTGCTGCACGACCGCGACCTCGAGTCGCTCTCTTCTTCGTTGCTGATCCAGCTGGAAGAGGCCATGGCCCTCCAGCACAGCAATCTGTTTCTGGTCGACCAGGACAAACTCGTACCGCTGGAAGCCGAGCGTGACCTGCTCCGCCTGTCTGGTCGCACGTCGCTCGATCTCAGCTCGGTGGACGAGACCCTCTGGTCGCGGGAGTTCGTGAGGCTGGACTCGGCGACGTTCCCCGGGCACTCGGACGGTCTGACCACACTGTGGATGCTCGGCTATCGAGTCGCCTTCCCTCTGGCGGTTCGCGAGAAGCGACTCGGCGTTCTGGTCACCGGACTCAAAGAAGGCAAGTTACCGCTCACGAGCGACGACACCCTGCTGATCCGACAGCTGCTCAACCAGGCCGCTCTCGCAATCGAGAACGCCCAGCTGCTCGAGCATCTCCAGCGCCAGCTCAACGAGGTCATCGAGCTCAAGCAGTTCAACGAGGAGATCATCGAATCTTCCCCGGCGGGCATCGCCGTACTCGACAAGAAAGACTGCGTGGTCACCGCCAACCTCTCGTTTGCCGCCCTGGTAGGCGCCGAGCTCGGTGGCATCAAACATCGCAACGTGACCGATCTGCTGACCGTCCCGCAGCTGCCCGAGCCAGAGGGTGGCACGGTCGACGTCAACTTCGTCGATCATGCCGGCAAGACTCGCTACTTGCAGCTCAACATGGCGAGCCTCGTCGGTGAGCCCGGGAACCCGATGAAGGTTCTCGTCGCAAACGACGTGACCGAGCGCGTTCTGCTGGAGCGAACGCTGCAAGAGCAGGAGCGGCTGGCGGCTCTGGGCGTCATGGCCGCAGGCGTCGCTCACGAGGTCAACACTCCGCTGACCGGTATCTCGAGCTACGCACAGATGCTGCTGCAGCGAACCGACGAGCAGGACCCGAGCTACGAGATCCTCAAGAAGATCGAGCGACAGACCTTCCGGGCTTCGAGCATCGTCAACAACCTCCTGGAGCTCTCGCGCGCCTCGAAGACCGAAGCCGAGCTCGTGCCCATCGGCCGGGTGATCGACGAAAGCGTCGAGCTCCTGAGGCTGCGTTTCGCCGACGAGG
Organism: Thermoanaerobaculia bacterium; assembly: GCA_028285365.1. Classification (GTDB taxonomy): domain Bacteria; phylum Acidobacteriota; class Thermoanaerobaculia; order Multivoradales; family Multivoraceae; genus JANQPS01. The sequence goes on from JANQPS010000647.1 coordinate 7,555, forward strand.
GCATCTGCGTCGAATGGCGCGACGAAAGACAGAAGCTTGATGGTCTCTTCGTGAAAGGCCACGAGGGAGAGCTCCTGCAGGTCTTCAACAACCTCCTGACCAACGCAGCCGATGCTTTCGGTACGGTCCAGAACGGCCACAACGGAGCCTCGACTCCGCGGGTGCAGATCGAGCTCGATGGGTTGGACGATCGGCTGGTCATCAAGGTGATCGACAACGGACCAGGTATTGACCCCGAGCATCTCGCCCAGGTCTTCGAACCGTTCTTCTCGACTCGGCTCGGCGACGGCGGCACCGGACTCGGGTTGTCGATCAGCCACGAAATCGTCAGAAGACACGGCGGCACGCTCAAAGCCGCCAATCGCGAGGAGGGCGGCTGCGTCTTCGAAGTCGCCCTGCCAAAGACGGTGCCGGACGCCACTAGCAATCACTCCCGTGACCAGGCGAGTGACGACTCAGCACCTCAGACAGAAAGGGGAGCCTCGTGAACATACTCATCGTCGACGACGAGGAAGTCCTACAGGACATCCTGACGTCGCTGGTGCGCGAAGAGGGTCACCACCCGCTGTGCTGCAGAAACGGCCAAGAAGCCCTGGACACCCTCGATCGCGAGGACGTGGATCTGGTACTGCTCGACCTGATGTTGCCGGACATGCACGGCCTGGAAGTCCTTCGGCAAATTCGTGATCGCGATCCGGACCAGGTGGTCACGGTGATCACCGCCTACTCGTCCATCGAGGGCGCCATCGAAGCGATGCGCGAAGGCGCGTTTCACTATCTGCCCAAGCCGTTCAAGAACGAAGAGGTGCGCCTCAACCTGCGCAAGGGACTCGAGCGCCGGCGCCTCGCCACCGAAAACCGCCGGCTTCGCGAACAGCTCCAGCACCGCTACGGCTTCGACAGCATCATCGGCAAGAGCAAACCCATTCAGGAGGTGTTCGAGCTGATCCGGCTCGCCGCACCATCCAAGAGCAACATCCTGGTGCTCGGCGAGAGCGGCACGGGCAAAGAGCTCGTGGCCAAGTCGATTCACGGCAACTCGAAGCGCAAGGACGGACCGTTCATCACCGTGAACTCGGGCTCCATGCCGACCGATCTGTTGGAGAGCAATCTGTTCGGTCACGTCAAGGGGGCGTTCACGGGCGCCATCTCGAACAAGAAGGGGCTGTTCGAAGTTGCCAATGGTGGCTCGATCTTCTTCGATGAGATCGGCAACATCCCGATCGACACTCAGGCCAAGCTGCTGCGCGTGATTCAGGAGAAGGAGTTCATGAGGCTCGGCGGGCTGGAGACCCTCAAGTCCGACGTGCGTATCGTCGCGGCGACCAACGCCGACCTCGAGAAGCTGGTCGAAGACAATCAGTTCCGCGAAGACCTGTACTACCGCCTGAACGTCATCACGATCAACATTCCACCATTGCGCAACCGTTCCGAAGACATTCCGCTGATTGCCCAGCACTTCGTCTCCAAGTACTCGGAAGAGAACGAAAAGGAGATCGAAGGCATCACTCCGAGAGCGATGGAGCTCCTCATCGATCACAACTGGCCGGGCAACGTGCGCGAGCTCGAGAACGTCATCGAGCGAGCGGCCGTGCTGTCCACCGGGAACGAGATCGACGTCGACCTCCTGCCGATGACGATGCGCCAGCCCAACAACGTGCTCGGAGCACCGGCGACGCTGCCAACGAACGGAGTTTCTCTCAAAGAGGCCGTCAGCGCCTACGAGCGACAGCTGATCATCAAGGCTCTGCAGGCTACAGGTGGAGTTCAGAAGCGCGCCGCAGAGCTCCTGAACGTCAAACCGACCACCCTGCACGAAATGATGAAGCGGCTGCAGGTCACAGTCGAGAGCGTCGCCAGCTAGCCTTGGGTTGGTGGTGAGCGCCGGCGTCCGCAGTTGCCGCGGGATGCCTGGGAGGAGTAGGCTGATTGCCTGCGATCAGTCGAACGCAGAGCTCGGCACCTGGTTGGTGCCGGGGGAGACACGATGCTCGAGAAACTCGAAGAGATCAAACAGACGCACACGGACTTGACCAACAAGCTGGTCGATCCCGACATCCTCAACGACCAGAACGCCTACAGGGAGACGAGCAAGGCGCTGGCCGAGCTGCAGCCTGTCGTCGATCTCTACGCGAACTACAAGAAAGCTCTCGACGAACGCCAGAGCAACTCCGAGATGTTGGCTGAGCTCGAGTCCGGAGACGAACTGTTCGAGCTGGCCACGCTCGAACAGGAAGAGCTCGAGCAGCGGGTCGAAGAGCTCGAAGAGAGCCTGCGGGTCGAGCTGACGCCAAAAGACCCCAACGACTCGCGCAACGTCGTACTCGAGGTTCGTGCCGGTACGGGTGGAGACGAAGCCTCCCTGTTTGCAGGCGAGTTGTTTCGCATGTACTCGCGCTACGCCGAGACCCATGACTGGCGAGTCAACATCATCGACATCTCAGAGTCGGAGGTCGGCGGCATCAAAGACGTCTCGGCGATCATCGAAGGCCGCGGAGCCTTCAGTCGGCTCAAGTACGAGGGCGGGGTGCATCGCGTGCAGCGAGTACCGGAGACCGAGACGTCTGGTCGTATCCACACCTCGGCGGTGACCGTCGCGGTCTTGCCCGAAGCTGAAGACGTCGAGGTCGGTATCGACGAGAAGGATCTGCGGATCGACCGCTTCTGCGCGTCAGGGCCTGGTGGCCAGGGCGTCAACACCACCTACTCTGCGGTTCGCCTGACCCATCTTCCGACGGGTCTGGTCGTGCAGTGCCAAGACGAACGCAGTCAGATCAAGAACAAAGCCAAGGCGCTCAGGGTTCTCAAGAGCCGGCTCCTGGAGATCGAGCGCGACAAGGCACAGTCCGAGCTCACCGAGCAGCGCCGCAAGATGGTGGGGTCGGGTGACCGTTCCGAGAAGATCCGGACGTACAACTTTCCGCAGAACCGGGTCACCGACCACCGCATTAATCTCACGGTTCACAAGCTCCAGGCGATCCTGGCCGGTGAGCTCGACCCGGTGATCGAGCCTTTGGCGACACACGAGAGCGCTCCTGCCTGATCCCGGGAAGGCGCAGGAAAGAGCCGAAAGTGAGGCTCGTTCCAGAGCCGTCGACACGATCGCGCGGCTCATCGAGGAAGGAGCCGGTCGGCTGAGAACGGCGGAGATCGAGTCGCCGCGCCGCGAAGCGCGGCTTCTGCTGGGTCACTGTCTCGAACTGTCAGAGGCACAGTTGATGGCCCGCGACGATCGACGGCCGGATCAAGAGAGCGCAGCCCGCTACCGGACCATGGTCGCGAAACGTTCCCAGGGCATTCCAAGTGCCTACCTGTTGGGAGAGCGCGAGTTCTTCGGACGCTCTTTTGTCGTCGACCATCGAGTCCTCGTCCCCAGACCCGAAACCGAACATCTCGTCGAGACCGCTCTCGACTACGCGAGGCCAGGCGCCGCCACCCTCGATCTGGGGACAGGGTCAGGCTGCGTTGGCCTCAGCATCGCTCTCGAGTCGCGCGAAGCTCATGACCAGTGGCGCGCCCTGCGCGTCACGTGTACCGATCGCTCCCTCGCGGCGCTCGCCGTCTGCCGTACGAATCGTCGCCGACTGGGGCTGGAGAACGATGTCGATCTCATCTGTGCCGACCTCGACAGCGGCTTCGATCTGACCGCTTTCGAGGTCATCGTCAGCAATCCGCCGTACGTGGATCCCGACGACTCCTCACTGGACGACGCCGTGCGACGTTACGAGCCACACGACGCTCTCTTTCCAAGTCCCCTGCCGGACGAGGACGCGAGTGCGCTGGCGTTCTATCGGCGTCTCTTCGGATCGACCACCAACGTCCCCGCGGGGACCGTCGTGATCGTCGAGATCGGCATCGGACAGGGAGACGAGATCGTCGAGATCGCCCAACCCCGTTTCGATCTGCTCTCGCGCAGAAGAGACTACGCCGGCATCGAGCGCGTCCTGGTGCTTACCCGCAAGGCCGACGCGGGCCAAGCAACAGCCTCCTGAGCACGATCTCGCCTCCCGGGCCGCAACGGTCTCCACGAAACCTCGACCAGCCCCGGAGAGGTCTGTTGCCTGCACCGTCGCCACTTCGACCGCCAGCACGGTACGCCAGCACCAGCCGACCATGCCTGAGGTTGACGACATGGACAGTCGAAGTCTTCTCGTGGTACAACGAAGGGTCGCGCTCGAGCGCTTCAAGGGCGCAATAAAGCTCTTCTATTCAAATACTTAGCCGCAAGCTACTCAAACTGGAGAGAGTCAGGAGATCGGCCTTCGCATGGACTACTTCTTGGTGAGAGGACCTTCGAAACTCTCGGGCAGCGTCGACATCTCTGGTGCCAAGAACGCTTCTCTGCCGGCTCTCGCAGCGTGTCTCTTGACCGACGACCACGTGGTTCTCGAACGCTTGCCACCAGTGCGGGACATCCTCACCATGATGAGGCTCCTCGAGCACCTGGGGGTGCACGTGGAGCGCGGTGAGCATCGCGCAGAGCTCAGCGCCGCCGATCTGTGTGGCGATGGCGACGCTCCCTACGACCTGGTCAAGACCATGCGCGCCTCGGTTCTGGTGCTGGGGCCTCTGCTCGCTCGAACCGGAAGGGCGCGCGTCTCTCTACCTGGCGGCTGCGCCATCGGCGTTCGTCCCATCGTTCAGCACCTGGCGGGGCTCGAGGCGCTGGGCGCCGAGGTGGGTCTCGAGCAC
>JANQPS010000656.1 GCA_028285365.1 Thermoanaerobaculia bacterium
ACAAAGCCCTGTCCGAACACGCTCGGAACGAAGGGATGATCACAGGCGATGAACTCCGGGTCGACACGACAGCTTGCGAAACCAACATTCACTACCCGGCCGACTCGAGTCTCCTCTGGGACGTCTATCGAACGCTCGCTCGGTTGATCAAGTCAGCTCGAAAGATCGATCCGTCGATTGCCGCTGGGCGTCGAGTTCACAACAAGAAGGCGAAGCGGTACTACGTGGCGATTCATCGAGCAGTCGGCAAGAACACGAAGACCGCGAAGCTGAAACCGCAGTACGAGGCCCTTGTGGGCCTCGTAGGGCACATTCTCCAGATCGGCCAAGAGGTCTCGGAAGAGCTTGTCCGCAGGCGGAAGCAGCTCGGTAGCAGTGCGATGTCGTTGGCGTCGCAGCTCGACCACTACATGGTACTGGGCAGACGAGTTGTCGATCAGACCGAGCGCAGGGTGATGCGCGGAGAAAAGGTGCCGAACGAAGAGAAGCTGTCCCTGGCGTCAACTACTTTTGTGCATCGACGACAACTACATCTGTGCACGCACCGCCTGATGCCAGTGCCGCTGCGTGAGTGCCAACGCGATCGGGTCGGAGTCGAATGAGGGTGGGGAGCGCTTGCCGCACGCTATGGTTGCCCGCGACCCAGGCGGAGGATAGGGCAACGCTGAGGAGCGACCCGAGCGCCGACCTGGGGCCCGAGACCGATTGCCGGGCGGCCCCGCGTCGCCCGGCATCCTTGGATCGGGATCGGGATGAGAGCGACAAACCTCGGGGGTTTGGGGGCAGAGCCCCCATCCACGAGATCCGTGCGACGAAGTCGCTCCTTCGTAGTCCGGGATCGTGGAAGCGATCAGCCGGCGACGCCGGACTCATCATCCCGTTGCGTTGCATGACTTGCCTTTGTTGGTCGAGCCCTTCGCGTTTCGTTTCTTGGCGGCCTCGCTTCGGTAGCTCTCGCCGGTCAACTCGAGGATGACCGAATGGTGCACGACGCGATCGATCGCGGCGGCGGTCGTCATGGCGTCCTTGAAGACCTGGTCCCACTGGGAGAACACCAGGTTGCTTGTGATCATGACGCTGCGTCGCTCGTAGCGTTCGGCGAGGAGGGTGAACAGCACCTCCATCTCTTCTCGGTCCTGCTGCACATAGCCGATGTCGTCGAGGATGACGACCTGATATCGGTCGAGGCGCCTGAGCTCCTTCTCGAGGCCGAGGTCGCGCTTCGCGGCCAGGAGTCGCTGGACGATCGCGAAGGCCGGCCGGAAGAGGACTTCGTAGCCACGTTGGACAAGCTCATGGCCGACGGCGGCAAGGCAGTGAGTCTTGCCTCGGCCGGGCAAACCGAAAGCCAAGACATTCTCGGCGCGCTCGACGAAGCCTCCATCGCAGAGCGTCTGCAGCTGACGCCGGACCTTGACCGGCAGTCGTTTCTGATCGAGCGTGGCCATCGTCTTGTCCTTCGGCAATCCCGATTGGCGAAGGAGGCGCTCGATGCGCCGCGCCTTCCGGTCCTCGATCTCGGCTTCGGCGAGCTGCATCAGATAGCGAGCAAAGGTCCAGCCTTCGCGCTCGGCATGACGTGCGACCTCCTCGTACTGCTCGTTGAAGGACGGGAGCTTGAGTGTGCGGAGAAGCACCGTCAACTTGCCTGCGGAGGTCGTCATACCACCACCTCCACCGCATGCTCGAGCAGCCTGTCGTACGACTCGAGGTCGATCGGCGGCGCGACCAGGTCGGGGACATCGGGCCTTGCCGGTGCTATGCGGTCCTTGATGATCTCCGCGGTGGGGAGCGTGCCGGCGGCGAGCATTTCGACCAAGGCACCTTCCACCGCGCTCTCCATCGTGGTCGCAGCCACCTCGAGGATCCGTAGGTACTCGAGGTCGGCCTTCCGCTCGGGCATGGCCGCATCTAGAGCGTGGAGGGCATCCCGGTATGGCGCGGTCGGGAACAGATCTTCGCGGTAGCGGTAGCGGCGGAAGGCTCCCGGCTTCCGCAGCAGTGAATGCACGACGTGCCGGTAGTTGATGAGGTGGCGTTGCTTGCCCAGCAGCCGCTCGACAGTGAGCTGGAGCGTGTCGGCGAAGAAGATCTCGAGGCGATCGTCGTACATGCGCACCCGGACCCACTCATCCTTCAGGCGAGACGGGACTGAGTACGTGTTGGTCTTGATGCGGATCGTACCTCCACCGGACACACGTACCCGCATCTCGCTGTACTCAGGCAGCGGCGTCGCTGTGAATGGCGACATCGCTTCGAGCTCTCGCTCCAGCCGTGTGCCGCGAGTCCGATTGCGAGCCTCCATGGCGCCGTGTAGCCAGCACACGTACTCGTCATGACTCTCGAACTCGCGACTGCCTCGGAGCATCAGTTGCTGATGGATGTAGCGCTTCACGGCTCCGTTGCTGGCCTCGACATCGCCATTCTGCTCCTTCTTGCCGATCTGGATTGTGCGGGGCTTCATCCCGAGGTGCGTCATCACCTCGAGGTACTCCTCGTTGAAGTCCCGCTTGCCTGTCTCCAGACGGTGCGTCGCTGCCGTCGAGTTGTCCGTCTGGTGAAACTCCGGCTTCCGACCGAGACGCACCAGGGCAGCCTGGATGCCCTTCTTCAGCGCTGCCATTGACTCGGACAGGCAGGGTGTCCCCCAGCTCCAGTTCGAGTACGGCAACACCGTGTGGCACAGCATGTGCACGTACGGCTGCCCCGCGATCGTGATCGCGAGCGACTTCATCGAGGTGAAGTCCGTCTGAGCGGCCTCACCCGGTCGGTGCTCCTGCGCGAAGAACAGCTCCTTCTCTGGGCCATGCTGTGCACGCCACTGCTTCACCCGTCGCTGCAGTGTCCTCAGCTGACCGGCGTGGTAACGCTCGGGCTGCTTCGCGAGCAGAGCGTCGAACAGCGTCTTCGCCTCGAGCCCGGGCTCTCGCTGCAGCTCAGCTTCGATCTCAGGCCACACATCCTCGAACGGGTCCTTCCGTGTGCGCCATGCCCTTGGCGACCGCTGCTCCGACGGCAACGCGTCCGTCTTCAAGTACTTCGTCGCGGTGTTGCGACTCATCCCGGCGCGCGCAGCGGCGACGCCGATCCGGCCACACTTGGTCATCTCAGCCCTCAGCTTCTTGACCTGCGCGTCCGTCACCACCAACTGTCTGCCTCCCTAACCATGGGAGGCAAAAATACTTCGGTGCGCGCGAGGTCTCAGTCCTGGGCGACGGCATGCACAAATCTAGTTGTCGTCAGCGCGCAGGAGTAGTTGTCGCCGGGCAGACGACGAGTCGATGTGCCTGCGTTGGCGTCCGCAACGACGCGGAGACGTTCGCGTTCGTCGCCCACCGAAGACGCACGAGCGGTGGCTGGCCAGACCCATATCTGCCCCGAATCAAGCACGGTCGCGGGCTGCGGTTGCGAGTC
>JANQPS010000666.1 GCA_028285365.1 Thermoanaerobaculia bacterium
GCCTGCCAGCCCCCTGGCTCGGCAACCGCCGCTGCTGATGGCGAGGCGACCGATGACTCGTGGAACGTCGACGTCGGTTTTCTCACGTTTCCGACCTCGGGCACTCCCGAAGCCCAGGAGCATTTCCTCCGCGGAGTCGCCATCCTCCACTCGTTCGGATACAAGCAGGCCATCGAGCAGTTTCAGAAGGCTCAGGAGCTCGATCCCGACTTCGCCATGGCCTACTGGGGAGAGTCGCTCTGCTACAACCACCCGCTCCTCCCGGAGCGCGATCTCGAGTCGCCTCGCGAGGTCCTGGCGCGGCTTGGAGCCACTCCGGAAGAGCGCGCGGCCAAAGCACCTACCCAGCGCGAGAAGGACTTTCTCGGCGCCGTCGAGATCCTCTTCGGTGAAGGCGAGGCGGGCGACCGCCGAATCGCCTACATGGAGGCCATGGAACGGATGCACGAGACGTATCCGGACGACCCGGAAGTGGGGGCCTACTTCGCCCTTTCGCTGCTTGCCGCGTCCGGCCCGATGGGCGACGACACGTACCGCATGGCCGTGCGCGCAGGCGCCATAGCCCTCGACATCTTCGACGAGAACCCCGATCACCCCGGCGCCGCTCACTACATCATCCACGCCTTCGACGATCCTGTGCACGCACCGCTGGCGTTGCCAGCCGCCTTCCGATTCGCGGAGATTGCGGCGGCGGTCTCGCACGCTAGGCACATGCCGTCACACATTTTCATCCAGCGTGGCATGTGGGACCGTGTCTCTGCGTCCAACGACTCGGCCTACGAAGCTGCCGTCAACCTCTGGGAGACCGGCGACGCGGTCAACGACATGGTCCACTCTCTGGATTGGGGGCACTATGGCGACCTCCAGCGCGGCGACTGGGAGAAGGCCAAGGGTTGGCGCGAGCTCCTCGAGGAGATCATCGTGAAGTCCGAGAGAGCCGAGCGAGCGGTAGCGACGGCTGATCTCCTGTGGGCACGCGAGGTGGTCGAGACCGAATCCTGGGAGACGCGCGAGATCACCGACGAAACGCGCGCATCGGTGGCTCTCGCGACCGGGCTCAGCGCCGTCGTCGCGGGAGACATGGCAACGGCGAAACAAGCCGAGCAGCGACTGGCGACCCTTGGCAGCCGCGAAGTGAAAGACCGCTCGACCTTCCAGCGCGGCACAGGCCCGGCGCGGGTCGCCCATCGCGAGGTGGCAGCTCGCATCCAGCTCGCTCAGGGAAATACATCACGGGCACTGGAACTCCTCGACGAAGGGATTGAGATCTCGAGGACCATGGGACCACCACGCGGATCCGCGAGCCCGGTCAAGCCGATTCGCGAGCTCTACGGCGAAATCCTCCTCGAGCTCGGACGGCCCGAAGACGCGGCCGACAAGTTCGAGTACTCACTCCTCTACATGCCCAACCGTCCTCGCTCGCTGCTCGGCCTGGCCAGGGCCAGTGCCCAGGCTGGCGACGAAGAATCGGCACGACGCGCGTACCAGAAGCTGGCCGAGATCTGGGCTGGTCGCGATCACATACCAGGGCTCCAGGAGGCCCAGCAGTACCTGGCCGAGTCCCAGACCTAGAGCCGATCCGGGGGCTCAGTCGCGCTGCGGTTTCGCCTTGCGGGGCAGCAACTCGTCACGCATCGCCGCGTGGTAGGCAAAGGTCGCCATGACGACCGACGCCTGCTTGAGGTCGTCAGAGCGAGCGTGGTCGAAATGATCGAGCTCGGTGTGGTGGGTGCGCGTGGAATAGTCCAGACGATCCTGCACGAACTGAAAACCCGGCAGGCTGTAGGCATCAAACGCGAGGTGGTCGGTACCACCGGTGTTCCGATTGGTGACCACTGTGGCACCGAGATCGTGGAGCGGCTCGAGCCAGCGCTCGAAGATCGGCACGAGGGCAGCGTTCGACTGCGTGTGAATGCCCCGGATCTTGCCCGACCCGTTGTCGAGGTTGAAGTACGCCTGGAATCTGGCGTGACCGGGTTTGTATTCGACGGGCCACGTCACGGGCCACAGAAACCTCGGTAGAGAGGCGATCTCTTCGTCTTCCGGAGCTGGCCGCTCTGCGAAGTGATTGGCGACGTAGGCCCTCGAACCGAGAAGGCCCTGCTCCTCCCCCGTCCACAACGCAACACGAATCGTGCGCCTCGGCCGAACACCGATGGCCTTGAGGATCCTCATCGCTTCCATCACCACGGCCGTTCCGGCGGCGTTGTCGTTGGAGCCGCCCGCCGCGTGCCAGGAGTCGAGATGTGCGCCGACCATGACCAGCTCGTCACCCTTATCGGTGCCTGGGAGCTCAGCGAGGACGTTGTAACCCGTGAGATCGTCGTCGTGAAACCTGGCGGTGACGTCGATCTCGACCTCGACGGTCTCGTCAGCATCGAGCAAGCGATCGAGGAGGTTGTAGTGCTCCGCCGCCATGACGATCGACGGGGCTCCCTTGCTCTCACCCGGAAAGCGAGAGCCGCCACCGGTCACCCGAACGATGCCCGCGTCCCTGGACGAGATGTCGAGCATTGCCACGACTCCCTCTTCCACGAGAAAGTCGTTCAGGAGGCGGTTGAACTCCCATCGCTCCTTGTAACGACGACGAAACGCGGAGCCTCGGTTGGCCGGTATCGGATAACTCGCCACTCGCTCGAGGCTGTCCTTGTCGTGGCGCAAGAACTCGACCTGGTCCGGATCGTCCGGATGACGCGCCTCTCCGATCATCACGATCTTGCCAGCGAGCCGACCTCGCCACTTCTCGAGATCATCCTCGTCGTCGAGCTCGACACGGATCACCTCTCCCCGAACCGGACCCTCGGTGCCAGGCGTCCAGGCCTCGGGCAGGCCGTGCAGAGGCATCGCTCGCGGCTGGACCAGATGCACCGACGAGCTCGAAAAGGACCACCCTTCGCCAAACTCACCCCAGGGCTCCAAGGTGGCGTTGGCGAGGCCCCAGTTCTCGAGACGTTGGCGAGTCCACTCATTGGCTTCGTCGAGACCGGGTGAACCCGTCAGCCTCGAGCCGATGCGGTCGGCGAGGTGCTCGACGATGTCCATGACCTCGGAGCGGCGAAGGCCCTCTTCGCGGATCAGAGCCACCGCATGCCAGTCGACCGGCTCTTTCCCGTCGCTGACGGTTCCGGCTGGTGGCCAGGAGGGCCAGGAGGACGGCGTATCGGTAGCAGCC
>JANQPS010000687.1 GCA_028285365.1 Thermoanaerobaculia bacterium
CCTTCGCTCTCGCGGAAGTTCCAGACGAATCGGTCGCGCCCATCAGGGTTGCCCAGCGGGTCGATCAAGACGACAGTGTTGTCGAGGATGTTGTCGACGACATCGTCGCCGCGTGACGCCAGCAGGTGGTATGCCGTCAGCAGGGCAGCGTCCGGGCTCGAGATCTCGTTGCCGTGCACGCCGTAGCCGAGCCAGACGACGGCCGGCAGGCTGGCGATCAGCTCCTCGGCTTCGTCCGACGACGAGGTTCGTGGCTCGGCCAGCTTCTGCATGCCAGACTTGATCTCGTCGAGTCGCGAGATCGTCTCTGCTGAGCCGACTGCCGCGTAGACCAACTCGCGCCCCTGCCAGCTCTCGGCGTACTTCCAGATCTGCATCTGCTGTGGCCGCGCTTCGGCAAGTGCGTTCAGATAGCGCAGAAGCTCGGCGTGCGAGGTGATGCGTTCGCCAGGCGCGTGACCCAGGACCGATTCGAAGGTCGGCACCGAGTCGTCGTAGCTGGCGCCGGGCCAGTACTCGAGGCTGCTCGCGCCGAGTGGCCCGCTCGCCATGAGCGCAACAGGAAACAGGCCAAGCAGCAGAGCCTGACAGGCCTGCGTTGCGGGGCAGGTCCGGGACGAGAGGGAAAGAAGAACGCGGTCGGCGAGCTGTGGCATGGAGGCTCCTGCGGGTTCGGCGAGTGTCGGATGGCCGGGATTCTAAGCCGACCATCCGCACTCGCCGCGCAGGAGATTGACGCCTGTCGCCAGACCTGACCACCGAGGACGCCGGCGGGTCCCGCTTCACCCTGCGGCGCGGCCGGGCTAGGAGGTCCCTGCTCTCCAGGCGCGCCAGGCTCACCCTGGAGGTCCGATCGGTCTCTGCGGGCCAGCAGGACCCGCGGGGCCTGGCTCACCAGACCCACCCACGGTCAGGTCGATGGTGGCAAACGGCAGAAAGCTGCGGTTTTCGTGGCGAGCACTCGGTAGGTACCGACGACGATGTCATCTGGAAAGCCGGCGACGAGACGCTCGCGCTCGGAATCGAGTACGTCCAGCTCGACGAGACTGCCCTCGTCGCCGCCGAGGAAGACCCTGGCGCTGGAGCGGAAGTTCTTGCCTTCGAGGCGCAGGACTCGACCCGTGTCGGCATCCTCGACGAAAGCCTGGTTGATGACCGGGAGCCCGATCCCCTAATTGTCCCGCTCGAGGGCGGCGCTGCCGAGCTGCTCCGTTTGCGCCGAGGCCGGGCTGAAGGCCAGGAAGGCCAGGAAGGTCAGGAAGGCAGGAAGGCCAGTGGCAAGGCGAATGCCAGTAGGGCGGCGGCTAGCCGTCTGGCAGTTGACGCTGACGCGAACCGCTCCGTTCCCGAGAGCTGCTCACGCGTGGTTGGATCGATCCCGTGATTCGTGCTTCATGGTCGAGTCTCCTGTGCTGGACCCCGAAGAGCCGTCGTGTGTTCGAGTCTGGAAGCGGGTGCCCGCAGATCTCGCTGGCTGGTGCTCGTCCACACAGACGCCGCGTCAGCCGGTCAGCCGACACGCGTTCGACAACCATCTCGACGAGGGCTCGGGCCAAGGCCCTGGTTGACGTCGAGCCACGCTTCGGGTCGGGCTACTCGCTTGGCTGGGCGGAGGCCAGGACGGTGGCGAACTCGGAGTTCGCGCGCACGCTCTCCCAGGCGGGATCTCTCGTGACCCACGCGTCCCGATAGCCGAGCTCGACGGCTTCGCTCAGCGCACGGAGTGCAGCATCACGCTCACCCATCGCCAGGTAGTAGGCGGCGCGGCGCCTGGCGATCAGCTGCCGCTCGCGCTGAGCGTCGTCGAGAAGCGGCTGGGCTTCGGCCAGGAGACTTTCAGCGTTCGCCAGTCGAGATTCCTTGGCCGCGAGAATGGCTGACTCGAGTA
>JANQPS010000698.1 GCA_028285365.1 Thermoanaerobaculia bacterium
CGGCCGGAGCTCCAACACCGGCGGAGACGGCGGCGTCATCAGCAACCAGGCCCAGCGCCGGCAGCTCAAGAAGATCGGGCAGCCCATGGAGGCCTACAGCCGGCCGAAGACGGGGAGTCGCTAGTCATGCCCTACACCGATCATACCGAGTTCCCCCGCGGGAAGTTCAGCCAGTCTGTAGCAGGCCCGGGGACCGCGATCGTCGTCGCAGACGGCACGTCGGCGAAGGTAAGTCACTGGCACGTTGCTGGTGCCACCGGCCTGGTGACACTCGAGTCCGCTGACGGTTCAACACAGTACGATGCTCTTCAGACCGCTGCGGCCCAAACTACGGCCAGCGTGGACCGAGGCTTCGACACTGACGACGCTGCCGGTCTGCGGGTGAACAACCAAGGCACTGCGGCCGTTCACATCTCGGTCTTCTACATCGCCGACTAGAGCGTGGCCTACAACGACCAGACTCAGTACCCTCGAGGTATCCATCGTACGGCGGCGCTCACCAACGGCGCTCCGGTCGTTCTGCCTGGCTTTGAGGCTGGAACAGAGCATCGCATAGCTTGGGTCCAGATCACCCACACAGCGAACTTCGAGGTGTTGTTCACCAACGCTGCTGGGACAGTGACGTATCTTCAGCTCAACGCCCAGGCCAACGACGTGGCCATCGTGCCGCGGGGCTGGTATGCTGCGGACGGTCTTCGCATCGCTGCGAGCTCGGGCCTGGACGGCGGGTCGGTCACGGTGGTATACTTCGATGACTGATGGCTTCACCGACGCTACAGCTTTCCCGCGCGGCTACAGCCGCCAGGGCGTCGGTGTAACACTCGTCGAACTTTTCCCGCCTGGCACTAGCGTCAAGGTAGCCTGGATCATGATTGCTCCAAGCACGGTCGGGGCCACTGACTTCAACGTCACTAACGGTGACGGCTCGGTAGTCTACTGCACTATGCGAGCTCCTGCCAACGGATCGAACAAGTACATCCCCGGCTTTCAGGTAGAGGATGGGCTGGGCCTAGTTTCCCCGACTTCGCTTTCGACCGCCACTGTCTTCTACTACGACGACTAACCATGCCCTACGATGACCACAGCGAGTACCCGCGCGGGATCATCCACGTCACCACTGGCATCCTTGGCGCAGACACCGTCATCTTCAGTGGTCATCTCAGGGTCAGCCACATCGTGGTCAACAACACCGGCGGCACGACGGCCTCGTTCACTCCGTACGATGTGGACGACAACCAGATCGGGATCATCTGGAGTGCTGATGCCAACTGTACTACGGTGTTCCACTTCGGGTCTGATGCCTTCACGAACGGTCTCAAGGCCCGATTTGACATCAACGGAAACAATCTGACCGTTACCGTGTTCTACTGGGACGACTAGACGTGAACGAGTTCACAGAGTATCCCGAGCGTCGACGTGTGGTAGGCTTCAGCGGGGCGGGCGCCGTCACCACCACAGTCTACCCTGCTGGTACCCAGGTGAAGGTGCGCGGGATTACGATTATCAACACCTCGAGTGTGGCCGCTCGCGGGCGAATCATGAATGCCAGTGACAACACGATCATCGTAGACGTCACGGTGGGCCCAGGCGGGGGCCACGTCAACATCCCGCCAATGCAGCTCGAGGACGGCCTGAAGATTGGCTTCCTCGGTAACAGTTTCCTGGAGGTGAACCTCTTCTTGGTGGCGCCTCCGGAAGCAACCGACCCATTCTAGATAGAGGAGACTACCATGGGCCGCAATCGCAAAGAACGCCGCAAGCTCGAACGTGACCGCCTGAAGAAGATGCCCCCGCGCACCCGCGAAAAGGAAGAGCGCCTCCAGCGTCTCGATGCCCAGGCCGGAGAACGCCGTGGCTACCTCGGTCTGCTAGAGCACGCCACGGTCGAGACCACGACCCTGCTTGAGCTCGTCCGGGCCGACAACGAGGACGGCGAGAACGACGACTTCATCGCCCACTTTGAAGAGCGCCTCGAGGACCTCGGCGAGCGCCGCATCAGCGCCCAGTCCGCCCTCGTCGACTTCTTGAACGAGATGGTGGACACGGTGGACGACGACAGTGTGGTCGAGGTGGCTACGGATGCCGAAGTCATCCAGATCGCGAAATCGTAGCCGTTGCGAAGCGTCACCGTCCCGCTGCCGGAAAAGGAACTCTGGGTCCTTCAGCGCGGCACCCTGACCATCGAGACCGCTGCCGCAGTGGACTTGGTGAACGAGCTGGCGCATGCGCTGTATGGCAAGCGCGGCTGGGAGATTCAAGACGGCTGTGGTAACGCTTACGATATCAACGAACTCGGCTCCCTCCCCGCTCCGGCGTCGTCGCTGGGCCAGGGCGATGCCGCGGCCCAAGGCGATCGGGAGGGCAACGCCGGGCCAACATTTCAAGCGACGTGGGAAAGCCGCCGGCTCAACGACGGCTTCATCCGCGTGAACGTAGAGGACGAAAGCGATGCGTGAACGCCCAATCGTAATAAACCAGGAGACCCAGCTCGACGAGCACGGGGACAAGATCGCTCAGGTCATCGAGGACCGCATCCAGACGTTCGCCGAGGCGCTCGAGTCCCAGGAGATCGACTTCGACTCCGCCAAGGTCGACTACCAGGGTGACCTCAACGACATCGAGCGCCAGGCCCGCCGCGACATCTACGCGGACTCCCAGGCCGACCTGAAGCGCCAGCTCGCCGAGGCCGGCCGTGCCCAGGCTCTCGCGGAGTCGCGGCGGCGTGGCTAGTCCCCAAGTCCCCATCGGCCCCACCCACCCCACCCTGCGGCGCGTAAAGTGCCCGGGTTGTGGGTCGGAGTGGGTCCGCGACAAGCGCCTTCGTGGCGCGCAGAAGTGCCGCGGCGGCTGCGGCGCAACGGTGAACATCCATGGCTGACCCGAACACCGTCTGGACTGACGAGAACGCTACGGACCCCACGACGCCCTTTACCGGGCCGAAGACCAGCCCCACCACCAAGTGCGACTGGGAGCGCCCGGCCGACAACAAGAACTTCGCGGCGCAGCGCTACGAGACCAACGCTCTCCACGGCCGCTGCACCGAGGACTGGGACCACATCACCACCGACCAGATGGGCGACACCCGCACCACGTATACGGAGCAGCCGTAGTGGCCAAGAATCAAGACCAGCCTTTGGTAATCGACGACCTGCGTGGCCAGGTGCGGGAGCGCCCTCGGGAGGCTCCTCACGTGCCGGAGTCTAACCCGGTTTGTGGTAAGTGCCCTAAGTGCCCTAAGTGCGGCCTCGAGCTGCGCCGGGTGATGCATTACTGTTGTCAGCACCAGGACTGTCCCTGCTTCACCAAGGTAATCTGCTAGGATGCCCGCGAGCTCGAGCGACTTCACCAGCCTTCAGCAGTCCGGGGAGACAATCGCCACCCAGTGGCCGCCTCTCGTGCGCGCGATCCAGTCGCTGCGCCTCTTGTTCGAGCAGAAGGTCGCCACGGGCACCGAGCCCAACGACGTGCTGGTGGGGCTCATCCTCGGCGAGGGCGTGAACCGCAACGAGTGGCGCATCCGAGTCAACGGCGGCGACCTCCGCCTCGAGGAGAACACCGGCACCGAGGCTACGCCGGTCTGGACCCTCCGCAACACCTTCGTGGCGGGCTCGGGCCTCGGTAACCTCGACGCTTCCATCATCACGACCGGTCAGTTCGCCGACGCCCGCATCGCCGTCACCAACGTCACCCAGCACCAGGGCTCGATCGACCACGGCTCTATCAGTGGCCTTGGCGACGATGACCACACTCACTACATCCTGGTGAACGCCACGCGCGCCTTCACTGCGACGCCGAACGTCAACGGTAATGACATCTTCCACGAGGGCAACGACGGCGCGGGCTCCGGTCTCGACGCCGACCTGCTCGACGGTGTTCAGGGCTCGGCCTACAGCCAGAAGGCGGTCAACGAGGAGTTCACGGCGGCCAAGGGAGTCACCGAGCTCACGCCAACCATCAGCTCCGGCGCCATCACGTTCAACTTCGCCGGCTCGAACCAGCACGAGGTTTCGCTGACGGAGAACATCACCTCCATCACCATCTCGAACACGAGCATCCCTGGTACCCACGTCATCGTGCTCACCCAGGACGTCACGGGTGGCCGTACCGTCACTGGCTGGCCAAGCGCGGTCAAGTGGCCGGCCGGCTCGGCCCCGGTCATCACCGCCGCGGCCAACGCGCGCGACACCATCACGTTCCTGGTGATGGGCAACGGCGACATCCTCGGCGTCCACACGGCGAACTTCAGCTAGCATGCCCCTCATCTGGTCCCTAGGACACTTCGGTGCCCAGAGCGCTGGCACGAACGGGGCCGCGCGGCTCATCGGCGGCTACACCCAGGCCAACGAGGGCCGCC
>JANQPS010000799.1 GCA_028285365.1 Thermoanaerobaculia bacterium
CTCAATGCGCAAGCCATGACTCTCTATTCCGCGTTGGGTTTCGTCGAGTACGGCCGTCAGAAGGATGCCGTCTGTATCGACGGGCATCTCAACGATCAGGTCATGATGGACCTCGCACTCGATTCCGAGACCTAGGGACAGACCAGACCTAGGAACAGACCAGCCAGTCAGCCGGTCGTCACGCCTTCGTAGCGAAACGCCGCCCCACGAATGTCGGCATTCTCGAGCACCCCCGAGCGTTTGTCTTCGAACGTCAGCTGTAGCATCGCATGCCCCAACGCCACGTTCTTCACGGCGAGCGACGGGATGAAGTAGAGCATGCGGATGATCGGGTAGGCGACGCGATAACTCCACGGCAGGCCCGACGGAATCTCGTCCGCGAGGATCATTCCGGGACGCCAACAGACCAGGCCACCCAACTCCACGTCAGCCAGCGCCAGCTCGGTCTCTCCCTTGATACGCGCCCACATCATGCGGCTCTTGGGGTTGGTTCCCTGACCACTCACGAAGTGCAGCACCGCCTGAGGACTACTGACCGCGAGCTTGTTGGCAATGGCCAGCGCGTAGTCGAAGGTCAGCTTGCGATACTCCGCTTCGCCACTGACCTGCGACACGGCACGACCGAGGCAGTAGTACACCGCGTCGACGCCCTCGAGAGCCTCGGCAATGCCGGGAAGGCGCTCGAAGTCGTCACACTGGACCTCTCGCAGCTTGGCATGGTCGGCCCCGGTGGGGCGGCGCACGACGGCTCTCACTTCGTCGACGCGATCCTCGCCAAGACAGGCCTGGACGACTCCGAGGCCCGCGACTCCAGTCGCTCCGAAAACGGCAACCTTCAGGCGTCGGCCAGCTTCACCCACTCGAAGTCACCAGGTTTGTGGTTGATCCGTGTCCTGGGCTCGGCGATCCAACTGGCATAGCGACCCGGACGAAACTCGGGCTTCATCAACGATTCGATGTACTCGCGATCAGAGGTCGAAGGAAGCCAGTCGTCTCGACGAACCTGCCACTCCGACTCGCTGAGGATCTCACCCGCCGGCGACACGAAGAGATCTCGATGCAAACCGATCTGCCTGTGAAAAGCGACATGCGGTAGGGACAGCTCGAACTCGACTCCCGCATCGGCGATGGCCTTGTTCCAGCGCTTGACTCCGAGGTTGCAATCATCGGTGAAGTCATCGCGTAGCCGGCAGTTGAGCGCATTGAGTGCGGGATGCTCCACGAGCTCGAAACCTTCGCCGCGATGCTCGAGCAGACCGTAGGTCGCACCTCGAAGCTGATGATCGTCGTCCAGGCGATGCTCTCGGTAACGCCCCTTGAGTCCGGCGTTGAAGAAGTTCGCGGCGTTCGTCGAGAGCTCTGAGCCAAACAGATCCAGCGTCAGCGAATAGTGGAGGTTGGCCTTCTTCTGGATGGTGGGAAGGTCGATGACTCCCAAGGCCCTGATGGCTTCGGTGTCGTAGGGATCGTCGATACCGGCTTCTCGCATCGCTTCGCACGTTCTCTGGACGATCCGGGTGACTCCGGTCTCGCCGACGAACATGTGAAACGCCTCTTCGGTGAGCATGAAGCGGCAAGTCCTCGAGAGCGGGTCGAAACCCGACTGGGCCAACGACTCGAGCTGCATCTTGCCGTCACGATCGGTGAAGAACGTAAACATGAAGAACGAGAGCCAGTCTGGGGTCTCTTCGTTGAAGGCACCCAACATGCGTGGCGCGTCTTCACTGCCCGAGCGCCGCCGCAGCAGCTCTCCGGCCTCTTCTCGGCCATCGCGCCCGAAGTACTTCTGCAGCAGGTACACCATCGCCCAGAGATGGCGCCCCTCCTCCACGTTGACCTGGAACAGGTTGCGCATGTCGTAGAGCGACGGCGCCGTCGTACCCAAGTAGCGTTGCTGCTCCACGGAGGCCGGCTCGGTGTCTCCCTGGATCACGATGAGACGACGCAACATCGCGCGATATTCGCCCGGCACTTCCTGCCAGGCTGGCTCGCCGAGATGCTCACCAAAAGGCACCGTGCGGTTCTCCGCGTGCGGAGCCAGCAAGATCCCCCAGCGATACTCCGGCATCTTGACAAAGTCGAAGACGGCCCACTTGTCGGCCCCCTTCGACTCGACGCGAACGGCGGTGCGCAAGTAGACGTCGGATGTCTGGAAGCCCTCCGGCCCCATGTCCATCCACCAGTCGATGTAGCCGGGATGCCACTTCTCCAGCCCCTTGCGGATCTTCGGATCAGAAGCCAACCCGACGTTGTTCGGTATCAGAGCGTCGTAGTCGACCGTGTTGTCCAACGTCATACCCGTCCACCTTGCCCTTCTCTCGCTGTCCCGTCTCTTGCGCTGCGTCCGCCGAGACTATTCTCGCTCAGACCCGTTCGCGATCGTAACGAGGTCTTCTCCCGGAGCCATAAAGACTCAACGCGCCTTCCTGGCCAACGGCGTTCGGACGCACGAACACCCAGTTCTGCCAGGCACTCAGACGGCCGAAGATCTTGCTCTCCATCGTCTCTGGTCCACCAAAACGAAGGTTGGCTTCCATCGCGCTCAGCGCATCCGGCGAGAAGCTGGCTCGCTCCTCGAGCACCAGTCGAATCTCGTCTTCCCAGTCGATGTCGTCGAAAGCTTCCGTCACCAGTCCGAGGCCGAGGGCGTCTTGCGCGTCCATCGCACGACCGATTTCGGCCCTCAGCGAAAGGGCGGCTTCGACGCCCAGGCGTGTTGCCAATCGAGACAGTCCGTTGGGCATCGACAATCCCTCGAGGTTGAGCTCGCTGAGGACGATCTCGGGAGCCTCGAGCTCCTCATCGTCGGGCTCTCCTTCGAACATGTACTGCCGGTCGGCCGCCAGCGCAAACTCGAGCAACCAGCCACCAAAACAGCTACCGGGCTCGATCAACGAAAACAGACTCCGTGACGAAACGTCCACCCGCTTGAGCACCCGCCTCGCATAGAGCAGCACCTCACGCATGAACCAGTGTTCCTGGTGACGCTGCATCATGGCGTCGAAGGACATGACGGCCTCGAGATCGCCGCGACTCCGGATCACGATCAATCCGAGCTGCGATTCATTGACCCTGAGATGAAGCAGCGCGTCGTCGAGGTCGCGAATCAAGGCCAGAGGCCAGAAGTCCTGCGGCGCGGCCAGCACATCGTCAAGCGAGTCGACGCTCTCTACCGACTCACTCGGCCCTTCGATCGTGAGCTCGGCAACACCCAGCTCTCGGTCGAGGGCAACTCGTAGCGTCCCGTACTCGAGCTGTCCGTCCTCGACCCGACGCTCCAGATCGGGCAGCACCGGGCGCGCCGCCTCCGTAGGGCGATCGCTGAGCGACGCAAGCTCGCTCGCTCGGTTCGCCACGACCTCGTCGAAGTCCGATCGCTTGGCGAGCTCGTCCACCAGTTTCCACTCGAGCGCACGCGCTCCCTTGACACCTTCTTCGAGCGTGCAGAAGACATCGGCGAGATCCCGCCTGACTTCGCGCTTGTCGGCGAGTCGGGTCAGCCCGCCAGTTCCGGGCAGGACTCCCAGGAGAGGTACTTCGGGCAACGAGACGGCTGAGTTGCCGTCGTCCGCCAGAACGATGTGATCGCAGGCCATCGCAATCTCGTAGCCGCCGCCGGCCGCCGTACCTCGAACGGCGCACAGATAACGCTGCCCGGAGTTGGCGCTGGCGTCCTCGATCGCGAGCCGGGTCTCGTTCGTGAACTTGCAGAAGTTGACCTTCAGTTGATGTGAAGACGATCCGAGCATGCCGATGTTCGCCCCGGAGCAGAAGATGCGATCACGACCCGACTCGACGACGACCACGCGAACTTCGGGGTGCTCGAAACGTAGTCTTTGCGTCGCGTCGTAGAGCTCGATATCGACTCCCAGGTCGTAGGAGTTCTGCTTGAGGCGATAGTCGTCCCTGAGCGGCGCTTCTTCGTCGACGTCGAGCGTCAGGAAGGCCACGGGGCCCTCGAGACGCAGGCGCCAGTGGTGATAGCGGGACGGATGGGTCCGGAAGTCGATGACTCCGGCGCTCTCAGCCGATTCTTGATCTCCGGCGCCGGGCCGGTCGTCTTGCTCACTCATCGTCAACCTCTCCGTCTGCTGGGCATCAGTGCGATTGGTCCGACTCTACCGCCGGGACACTCGTGTCGTCGCCACCGGGTGTGGCAAACGCCGTAGCGCGCTACAGTCTGCACCCGATCCGACTCACCAGTTTCCGGCTAGGAGACGCTTCGATGAAGCTGCTGATCGCCAACCGCGGAGAAATCGCGATCCGCATCGCCCGTGCGGCTCGCGAGCTCGAGATTCCATGCGTGACCGTCTTCTCTCGAGACGACAGCACATCGCCACACGCCAGCATCGCGGACGAGTCCGTGGCGCTCGAGGACTCAGGACCCACTGCCTATCTCGATCAGGAGGCCATCGTGCGCACCGCTCTCGACCTGGGCTGCGACTCGATTCATCCCGGCTACGGATTCTTGAGCGAGAACGCGGACTTCGCGCGTCATTGCGCACAGGCGGGATTGGCCTTCGTGGGTCCTCAGCCCGACGTTCTGGAGCTCTTCGGCGACAAGTCGCGAGCGCGAGCCCTTGCCCAGGAGCACGGGGTGCCGGTACCGGGCGGTCTGTCGCAGTCGTCGTCGCTCGAGGAGGTCAAGGGCCTGTTCGAACACTTGGAGCCCGGCGACGGCATCGTCATCAAAGCGGTCGGGGGCGGCGGCGGGCGAGGCATGAGAGTGGTCCTGCACGCCGAGCAGCTCGAAGAGGCCTACGACCGCGCACGCTCAGAGGCCCAGGCCGCGTTCGGCAGATCCGAGGTCTACGCCGAGCAGCGCATCGCTGGCGCTCGCCACGTCGAAGTCCAGATCGCCGGCGACGACGACGGCGCGGTCATGGCCCTGGGCGACCGCGACTGTTCCTTGCAGCGCCGCCACCAGAAGCTGGTAGAGATTGCACCAGCTCCCTACCTCAGTGACTCACTTCGTGAACGGATCACAGAAGCCTCACTCACCCTCGCCCACGCAGCGGAGTACTCCGGACTCGGAACCTTCGAGTTTCTGGTGAGACCAGGGGTGCCCGACGACTTCTTCTTCATCGAAGCCAACGCGCGGCTACAGGTCGAGCACACCGTGACCGAAGAGGTGACCGGCATCGACCTCGTCCAGCTCCAGCTCGAGCTCGCGCGCGGCCGCACGCTCCAGGGTCTGGGATGTGATCCCAACGATCCACCGGCGCCGCGCGGTTTTGCCGTTCAGTCGCGCGTCAACATGGAGACGATGGCCGCGGACGGAACCACCAGACCGTCGGGGGGAACGTTGCAGGTCTTCGAGGTGCCGACGGGGCCGGGCATGCGCACCGACACCTTTGGCGCAGCCGGACTGCGCCCTAGTCCCCGCTTCGACTCGCTGCTCGCGAAAGTCATCGCCTATTCGGCAACTCCCGATCTGAATGTGGCCCTGGCGCGAGCGCGTCGTGGACTCGGTGAGCTCCGCATCGAAGGCATCGAAACCAACGCCGACTTCCTCACCGCTCTTTTGGAGCGCGGTGACGTCAGCGTCGCCCGCCTCCATACGACCTATGTCGACGAGCATCTCGCCGAGATCGTGGCTCGCGCCGCCGAGATCCAGCTCGAGCGCTCGGTCGAGGCCAGTCATCATGGCACTCACGACGGCGAGGGCAGCCATCTCGCGGGCGCCAAGATCGACGAGACCGATCCGCTCGCGGTGCTCGCATACGGCAAGAGTACCGAGCAGCCAGGCCGGGCAGGGTCGACTCAGGCGGAGTCTCAACAACCCGCCGTGGCCGAGGTGGGCACACCAGACGGAACGTCCGCAGTGCTGGCACCGATGCAGGGGACGATCGTCTCACTCGACGTCGCCACCGGCGACGAGGTTCGCGAGGGAGGCACCCTCCTCGTGATGGAGGCCATGAAGATGGAGCACGAGGTCAGCTCGACGGCCACCGGAGTGGTCAGCGACCTGCTCGTTGCCGTCGGCGACACCGTCTACGAAGGAAGTCCTCTGGCGCTGATCGAAGAGGCCGACCTCGAGCTCGCGGATCAGGGTGACGAGGACGAAGTGGATCTCGACTTCATCCGCCCGGATCTGGCCGAGGTGCTCGAGCGTCATGCCGTCACGCTCGACGATGCTCGACCAGACGCCGTCGAGAAGCGCAGAAAGACGCGGCAGCGTACAGCTCGCGAGAACATTGGCGATCTCTGTGACGACGGTTCGTTCGTCGAGCACGGCCAGCTCGGCCTGACGCCCGGCACGGGCCTGCCGCTCGAGCAGGTCATTCGCAAGTTCCCGACCGACGGCATGGTGACCGGGGTGGGTTCGATCAACGGCGCCGACTTCCCGGGTGAGGCGTCGCGCTGCGTGGTGATGTCCTACGACTACACCGTACTCGCCGGCACTCAGGGAGCGCTCAACCACCCGAAGACGGATCGCATGCTCGAGCTCGCCGAGCGTCACCACAGGCCTGTCGTCCTCTTTGCCGAGGGTGGTGGCGGACGCGCCGGTACCGGCGGCAAGCGCAAAGGTGGCCAGAACACCACGAACGCCGGGCAGGGGCGCAGCGACGACGCGTATCGACCGCTCGACACACCGACGTTCACGACCAGGCCGCTGAGCCGG
>JANQPS010000812.1 GCA_028285365.1 Thermoanaerobaculia bacterium
CCTTGAACCCGCCCATGTCGAGCGTTTGACCGTCCCAGGGGTCTCCGGGGTCGTGCTCGATCGTGTAGCTCTCGGCGAGAAAGTCGTCGATGGCTGCAATGTCGCCGCGGTTCCAGACCGCGTCGATGAAACTGGTGAGGATCTTGCCGTGGTCTATGCCCATGAGGGCAAGCGTATGAAGCCGAGGATCGGGGGCCAAGCGTTCGAGAGTCCGGACCGTACGATCGGTTCAGAGTTCGGCAAGCCTCTGTCCGAGCCCGAGGCCGCTCAGGAAGGCGCCTTCAACGCGAGAGCCCGCGCACCAGTCACCGCAGACTCCGATCCGAGAGGACGAGCTCCACAGCTGGCCGACGTCGAGAGCGCAATCGGCGATCGAGTAGCGCCACCGGTGCGCCAGCGCGACGTCAGGTGAGAGGGGCAGCCCTCCGAGCACCTCCGAGAAGGCCTCGGTGAGCCGAGCGACGACCACCTCCCCAGGCGACTCCAGATGCTCGGCAGACCATTCTGACGAGCCGTGAAGCGTCCACGCTTCGCGAGGAGCGTGCAGCGAGTGACGGTGCGGCTTGCTCGTGCCGCTGGCCACCCAGCTGAGTGGCGAGTCGGCAACAAAAGCGCCGTCGAACTGTGCACCGATCGACGAGTCGAAGCCAAGCATGACCGCCCAGCAGGGTTGCAGCTCAACGCTCGCAACGAGGTCGCGGATCTCCTGCAGTTCGTGCTCGCGAACCGTGTCCAGGAGCGCGCGGCTCTGAGCGGGCGGTGCGGAGAGTGCGACCGCGTCGAAGGAACCGACCGAGCTCCCGGCGTCGTCGATCAGCTCCCAGAGCTGGTCGTTGCGCCTCAGCCGAGCGATACGCGTCTCGAGTACGACGTCGAGGTTGCTGCTCAGATGTCGACACAACGCGCTCATACCCGGTACGGCAACGTAACGAGGTTCGCTTCGCGGCAGGGCTCTCAGACCATTCCGGCTCCAGGCTGCGAGCCGGAGCCGCCACTCCTCGACCAACCCGGACCTCTGCCAGTGTTCCAACCGGCTTCGGAAACGCTCGTCGCGGACGGTGAAGTACTGGGCACCGTGATCGAAGGTGAACTCTTCGGCTCGCCTCGTCGCCATCCGTCCGCCCGTGCCGCGCGACTTCTCGAAGACTCGGACGGCGTGCCCTGCCTCTTGGGTCAGCTCTGCGGCCACCAGGCCGGACAGGCCCGCTCCGACGACGGCAATCTCGAGGCTCATCTGTCGCTCAGCTCGTCAGGCAGGACAGCAGCAAGGCGCTCGTACTGGGAGATGTCGTTGTAGAGCTGCGCGGAAACGCGGAGGATGGTTTGTCCGAGTGCCGGCCAGTCGCTGAACATTGCTTCGATGCGATGGCGTTCGACGAGACGTTCCGTGATCGGATTCTGATTGGGAGTGTCCTGGTCGTAGCTCCACCCCGGAACGGGAAGTGCGGCCAGTGAGCCGATCATGGCGTCCGGACAAGGCGGCTCGATGTCCAGCACACGGGCGAGCACGGCTCGTGCCGCAAGAGCCAGCTCACGGTTGCGGCGCCTGATCTCGGGCCAGCCCCCGGGGACCAGATTGTCCAGGTAGTCGATGACTGCGGGAACGCTCAGAAACGCGGTCCAGTCGATGGTGCCGGGGAGGTCGAACTCATCGTGAAAGAGCGAGCGGCCCACTCGCCGGATGTTGGACCCGTGACTGATGACGAGAGGATGAATCAGCTCCTGGCGGTCTGGGCGAACGTAGAGGAGCCCGGCGGATTTGGGTGAGCACATCCACTTGTGGCAGTTGCCCGTGTAGTAGGCCGCGCCGAGATCTTCGAGCTCGAGCTCGACCATCCCGGGGCCGTGAGCCCCGTCGACGAGGACGTCGACGCCACGTTCCTGAAGCTGACTCACGAGCTCGGCGATCGGCAGGACGAGGCCCGTCACGCTCGTGACGTGGTCGATCAGCGCCAGGCGAGTACGTGCTGTCGCTGCGGAGACGAATCGCTCGACCACCTCGTTTGGTCCGGTCACCGGGAAGGGGACCGGGACTACGCGGAGCTGGAGACCGTGCCGTTGGGCGAGGGTACGGAGTGCGTTGTGGCACGCGTTGTAGGTGTGGTCGGTGAGCAGAATCTCGTCTCCCGACCGAAAGTGAAAGCCGAGAGAGTGGAGGACGGCGTTGACCCCTGCGGTGGCGTTCGTGACGGGCACGATGTTCGCGGGATCGGCTCCGACGAACGCCGCAAGGCGACTACGCGCATGGTCGACCAGCTCGGCGCGGCCGCGCCCGAGAAAAGCCACCGGCTGACTCTCGAGCTGAGCACGCCACCTCGACTGTTCTTCGAGGACGGCTGTAGGACAGGCCCCAAACGATCCGTGGTTGAGAAAGTCGAGCTCGGGCTCTAGCTGCCAGTACCGAGCCAGGTCGCTCGGTGACGACGTGCTCGTGTTCGCTGTACTTTTGTTGGCCGTACTTTCGTTGGCCGTGCTTTTGTCGGCTGTGCTTTCGTTCATGGCGGCAGAGTACAAGCGTAGGATGGGGTGTCCAAGGACCATTGGTGTCGGGTGGCATGTCAGGTTGGTGCGTGGCGAGCGCCCGACGAGTGCCGGGGGGAGGCGATGGAGCAGAAGCAGAACGCGTCGGCAATCGAGTGGGACTTGCCGGCACCATTCGTCATCGAGCGGGTGGTCTCGCCGGAGCAGATCGACGAGTACGGGCACACCAACAACACGGTCTACTCGACCTGGTGCGAGCACGTCGCCTGGGAGCACAGTCGCGCCGTGGGGCTCGACATGGACGACTACCGCCGACTCAATCGCGCGATGGCGCTCCGCCGCTCGGAGATGCACTTCCTGCAGCCGTGTCACGAAGGTGACCGCGTGTTGATCGCCAACTGGATCGTCGTTGGCGATGGGCGAGTCCAGGCGTATCGGCGTTACCAGATGATCAAGGCCGACACCGGGACAACTCTGGCGCGAGCCCTCCAGCAGTGGGCGTGCATCGATCTCGAATCTGGCCGTCCCCGGAGAATGCCCGAAGAGTTCGCAGTTCGCTACGTCGTCGAGCCGGAAGTCGCGGGAGTCCTACCGGACATCACGAGCCCGTTTGCCATGCAGTGAGTGGCCGGGTCTCGTCTCGTCAGCGAGTCGTGGCGTAGGATGGGAGAAACCTTGAATAGCTTTTCTCTTCTAGTCGGACTTGTGGCCTCGCGGCGTCAGGTAGCGCGCACGCTGTTCGTGTGTTCAGTTGGTCTCGCGTTCGGGAGCTTTGCGTCCGGGGCTCAGACCGCCGAGCTTGCCGATCGAGAGGGTTTTGGTCTCTTTCAGCAGCACTGCTCTCGCTGTCACGGAGTCGATGGGCGTGGTGGCGAGGGGCCGACGCTCGCCAAGCCCCGACTCGCTCGCGCCCAGACGGACGAGGAACTGGCGATGGTCATCGCCCGCGGGATCCCTGACGGCGGCATGCCGCGCAACTCACATCTGTCGGAAGAAGACACTGACGCCATCGTCTCGTTCGTGAGGTCGCTCACCCAGGTGGAGGAGGAGCCGCTCACAGGCGATCCTGCGCGCGGCGCCGAGGTCTATCTCGACAACTCGTGTGACGCTTGCCACATCGTCGACGGCGTGGGAATCCAGGTCGGTCCGGAGCTCAGCGAGGTGGGGCTCAAACGATCGGCGGCGCATCTTCGCGAGAGCCTTCTGGACCCGAACGCGAGTGTGCCCACCGGCTATGAGTTCCTCAGGGCCAGGACGAGCGACGGGACGTCTGTCGAGGGACTGCTGGTCAACGAAGACACGTTCGCGATTCAGCTGCGCGACGCTTCGGGGCGAGTGCACAGCTACGAAAAGGCCGAGCTCGAGGGACTCCAGCGTCGTCGCGGTCGCAGCATCATGCGTCCGTACCGAGGCCGCCTGTCAGGGCAGGAGCTCGACGACCTGGTGGCGTATCTCGCGACTCGCCGCGGAGGAGACCAGCAGCCATGAACCTCAGGACGATCGCGCTCGTGTCGATGTCTCTCTGTGCCTTGCTTTTTGCGGGCGCCCTCACGGGCGTGCTCCTCGCCCAGGACGCTCGCGAGATCAGCTACGAGCGTCTTCTCGACGCTCCCAATCAACCGGAGAACTGGCTCACCTACAACGGTGACTATTCCGGGCGCCGGTACTCCGGGCTCGACGAGATCAATCGCGACAACGTTGCGAAGCTCCAGGTGGCCTGGGTCTACCAGATGCAGCGACCCGGCATCGTCGAGACCACACCGATCGTGTTCGACGGTCTGATGATCATCACCGAGCCGCCGTCGACGGTTTCGGCACTCGACGTGAACACGGGGCGGCGCATCTGGACGTTCAGACCCACGATTCCGCAAGGGGTCAAGACCCTCGGGTTTCCGCCCGTCAATCGCGGCGTGGCGGTTCTCGGAGACCGGGTGTTCGTCGGCACGATCGACGCGTGGCTGTATGCGCTCGATCTCGAGTCGGGTGCGGTGCGCTGGAAGACCCAGGTGGCCGAGAACCGGACCGGTCACTCGATCACCGCGGCGCCACTGGCACTCGACGGTCGC
>JANQPS010000821.1 GCA_028285365.1 Thermoanaerobaculia bacterium
CTGGGCGCCGAGATCGTCGATCGCTACTGGTACGCTGATGACAGGTGACGGCCACAGTGACGACGGAGAAGCCCTTGAGCGAAGCCCCTGCCCTCCGCTGGATTGCTGTGGTCACCACTGCCGCCGCCCTGGCGTTCACGTATGGCTGCGGCTCCTCCGACGGGTCTCAGGAGCTGGTGCCCTACCTCGGGCAGCCCGTGCCCGGCCTCACGCCTGTGCTTTTTGCGCCTGGCGTCGTCAACACCGACGACATCGAGATCAATGGTGTCTTCACACCCGATGGCCGCACGTTCTTCTTTGCGCGGCAGATCGACGGTGTCTTCACGATCTTTCGGTCCAGCTTCGAAGGACCCGGCTGGTCCGAGCCGAGTGCGATGGACATCTACGGCGACGGGACTCGAGTGCTTGCCGTCGACATGACGGTCACGGCGGACGGGACGAGTCTCTACTTCCTGGGTCGGCATGACCATGAAGGTGAGGAGGGCCCACCGGACCTGGATATCTGGATCTCTCGTCGCGAAGGTGACACCTGGGAACCCGCTGAGCTCGTTCCTCCTCCCGTGAGCACTGACCTGCCCGAGTCGTATCCGGTCGTCGTAGCCGATGGGAGCCTGTACTTCCCATCCCAGAGACCGGATGGCCTGGGAGGCTTCGATATCTATCGGTCTCAGCGTCTCCCTGATGGCCGGTTTGCTGAGCCCGTGAACCTCGGCCCTCCGGTCAACACGGAGTTCCCTGAAGGTGACACGTTCGTCGCGCCCGACGAGAGCTACTTGATCTTGTCGTCCGAGCGTCCGGGTGGGCTCGGTCAGAACGATTTGTACGTTTCGTTTCGGGAGCCAGAGGGCGGTTGGAGCGAGCCCGTGAGCCTGGGCCCTGCCATCAATTCGCAGAAGACCGACTTCTGTCCCATGGTGACTCCAGACGGGAAGTACCTGTTCTTCTCTCGTCGCACCGGTGGATCCTGGGCAGAGGCGTCAGAGGGCGAGATCTTCTGGGTGGATATCGCTGTGGTCGAGGAGCTGCGGATAAAGGAGAGGCTGACCTCTGACTCGAGCGGCTGAGAGGATTGTGGTTCGTCTGACGGGCGACACTGCGGATGTTCGGGAGGACTTCATGAGCAAGATTGCGATCAGAGGCGACCTCAGGGTCCACGACGAGATGCGCGACAACGTCGCAGCCGTCGTCGAGAAGTGCATTGCGCGCGTACGTGAGAACGAACCCGGGACGCTTCTGTATGACTGGTACGTCTCCGAGGACGGGGCCAGGTGCATCGTGTTCGACACCTACGAAGACTCCGACGCGGCTCTCTTCCACATGCAGAATCTCGGTCCGCTGGTTGGCGAGCTCGCCGCTTTAGGCACGTTGCGACTGGAAGTGCACGGTGAGCCAAGCGATGAACTGAGGGCCGCAATCGACGTCATGCAACCGACCTACTTCAGGACCCTCGCGTTGCTGTAGGACTCTTGATGTGCCGCTGGCCCATCTCCGCAGATCGATGAGCCGCTAGGCTGCTCGCACCGTGGTCGACTAGGAAAAGTCCGACATGTTGCGTGTCGGCAGACAGGTGCTCGGTCCACTGCCGGAGGGGCGCTGCTACTGCCTGAAGATCCCTGCGGCGCTCGGTAGGGAGTACGTTGCGAGGAACTTGGCGACGATCGCACACGAGGAGCTCGTCCGGTTCAGCGGTTACTTGGCAAACGAAGTCGAGGAACTACCAGATGGCACCGAGGTTCGACTTCGGGTCGGTAGCTAGGCGCTCCGCTCGTCAGACGCGGAAGGTACGCGACTCCATCGAACAGATCGTATTGTTGGTGCGTACCGTTGCCAAGGAGTCAGTTCTCGCCGCAGACCGTGGCAAGAGAGGAGGCGTCGTTTGTCATGACCGAGGATTCGAAGTCCAACCGCATCAGAGTCTCGGGCAAAACGATCGGCGAAGCGCTAGCCGCCGTCGGTGTCATCGCGTCGATGATCTTCGTGGGTCTGGAGATCCGCCAAAGCAACATTCAGGCACGAGCTGCTGCCTATCA
This sequence comes from Thermoanaerobaculia bacterium, assembly GCA_028285365.1. GTDB lineage: Bacteria > Acidobacteriota > Thermoanaerobaculia > Multivoradales > Multivoraceae > JANQPS01. Next base: position 2,031 of record JANQPS010000821.1, read on the forward strand.
AGCGATCGGCATCGCGACGGCGCAGTACCACTCCGGTCTGAATGAGCGCGTCAATCGGCTGCTCACCGAGGCCAACTTCGCGGACGTCCTGGAGCGATGGACTCTGGCTGATTGGGAGGCCTACTACCGTGCACAGGTTGCGGGCTTGCGCATGGTCGAGACCGTCCAGCTCCAAGTCGAGCAGGGTCTGCTCGACGAGGATGCCATGAGCCGTCTCGGCTACGACTTGAGCGGACACCACGTTGCTCTGGACACCCCTGCGTTTCGCTGTGTTTGGGACGACTTGAGGGGGTTTGTTGGCGAGTCGCTCAGAGGCTTGATCGAGTCCTCTAGGGAAATGGGGCAGTGCCCGGTCGACCTCGAAGCTCTCCGAGCGGCAACCGTCCGTGGCGGAGGCGAGTCCCCGCCGCACGCACCGGTCTCTCGAGATGATGCTTGACGATGCGTGAGATGAGAGTCCACGGATTGCCCAACCGCCCGCAAAGACATGAACCTTGAAAACGCTCCTCGTTTGCCTGCTCGCCCTGACACTCACCGCCTTCTCGACGAACGATCTGTCGCGTCTCGACGTCGACGGACTGGAGCTTCACGAGTCGCTCGTCACTCGCGACCTGAGCGAGGTGGCACGACTACATGTGCCGCGCTGTGCTACATGAAAACCCGCAAGTCTCTTCCGCCCAGTTCGTCGAGGCCATCACCCGGGCTTCGTCCCAGGGTCGCCTCAGCGAGCAATCAGTTCGCGTTGTCTCTATGCCCTCTACCTAGTGAAGAAGGAGCTCGGTTTCTATGGCCTTCATGCTGGGTCGATGGTGGATGCGGACCGGCTCGAGAGCGAGCTGCGCGCGACCTGGGCACACAACGCGAGTCTGGACAGAGCGCGGGTCTTTCGCGGGGGCGAGCTCCTGCTCGTGGTGTGGCACGATGGCGTTTCACCCGAGTGCTGGGAGGCGGTCAAGCGCGAGTCGCTGAGCGCCTGGCGGGTCACTAGGCTGGCCGCGAGGTAGGGGACGCTCGCGACAGCGCGCAGCCACCATCTCCACAAGCCATTCCCCATTCGAGGTCTTCATGATTCGAAATGTCTGGTTCGTCGCCGTCCTGTTCACTGCCGTCATCTTGCTCGCTTCGGCCGATGACGCCTGGTCGCAGGGTTTCGAGTCCGAATACGGCGATCTGGTGAGCGCCTTTTCGGGTTCTTTGGGAGACGCCTCGGTCGTAGAGGCTCTCGTCGAGAAGGCGGACGATCTCTATGACCGCATCCGACAACATCGGCGAGACAACCGCGACAGCCTGTCGGACGAAGAGCGCGACCAGTTGTCCGAGTTCTCACGCGAGGTGCGGGCTTTCAAGTCGGCCGGCCGCGTGGTCGGTCAGATCCACAACGCCGCGGACATCGGCGTCGAGTCGTTCGACCGGGTCAAGGAACGGCTGGGACTCGCCCCTGAGGTCCTCCAGACCCACGAATCGGGAGTGGAGCTGGTTCAGGTGAAGGTCGGCTCGTTCGTGAGCCTGCTGTTGCGCAACCCGACGAAGACGACCTTCAGCATCACGTACAGCGTGAACGATCCCGAGCGACCTGGCGGAGTGGGAAGCGCCCGCTGCGAGGCTTATTCGGTGATGTCTGGTCTGTTCAACTCCAGAGATCGTCAGTTGGACGGACTCGAGCTCACATTCGAGACTCGGCCGAATCGCGCTGGGAGCTGTGACTAGCGCCGCGATGAAAGCCCTGGTTCAACCGCACCTGTCGACCGCGATTGGAGGAGTCGGATGAGACGACTGGAATCGGGTCTGCTGTGGCTCGTGGTATCTCTGTTTCTGAGTTCGGTGCCGGCAATCTCTCAGGAGGTTCGGTGTGTTCTCGAGGCTCGAGGTGACGGCGAGATGTCCGGAGAGTGTGGAAGTGGAGACACTGCTCTGGAGCTACGCCTTCGCCGTCCGGTCACCGAGGTGGACGCCATGTGGGTCGGGGCTCTCTCGCTACCGCAAGGGGACCTTGGCGTCGAGGTTGCGGCCTATCAGTACTCCGACGGTCCGTCCTTGATCATGCGAGCCACGGCCTGGCACGAGTTGTCGGAGTACTCGGTTTCTGAGGACCAGCTCGTCCTCGCGTGGGACCGAGGGTCCGAGGCTCCACCTTCCGAGCTGGATCTCCGCATCTTTGCTCGCGCTCGCGAGCTCTTGCCTGACGAGGACTCCTGGGACCGCAACGACGATCGCGACTGCGAAAACGATGGCTCGAGCATCAGCCTCTATTGTGCCTTGGCACAGGCAACGGCTGAGGTCATGGGCCGTTATCACCACCGCCAGCCCGCGATGCAAGCCGTACGAGTCGTCATCCGCTCCGAGTGGCCTGAGCGCGTGGTCAATCATCGCCTCATGGACTTCAACAACGACGCGCGGACCACGCTGTCCGACGTCAGACGTTTGTTCACCCTCGCGGAAGAGGCTCTGGTCCCTCTTGTTCGGTAGGTGGGCCATTCGTAGGCCGTTGGCCTGTCCCGATCACCGTCGATGAGAAACGATGCGTTCGGTCTTGTTTCCGCGTCCCTGGTCTGACTCGACGACAAGGCAATCGCACACATGGTGAGGCTGAGCCAACCCGTCTGGTGTCTCGGGCCAGCGCTCGACCCGGAAAGACGGGGCTATGTGTTCGTTGCGTGCGACAAGTGCGGGCGCGTTGCGGTCGAAGAGGAGATCTGGCCTCCGCGGATCCGTTTCGATCCTCGTGATCTCACGAAGTGGCTCGAGGAGTCAGCGGAAGAAGACACCAAGAACTCGATCCGGTGTCCTGGATGCGGCGTGGTGTATCTTGACCATTGTCGCTTTGCAACCTCTCGGGAGATCCAGGACGCTGGTTTTCGGTACGACACGCGGGAGTACGAATAGTCCTCCTTGTGGCGACCTGGCCGGCCGCTGACCACGCCTTCCTTCTTAGCGAGGAAACCCATGAGCTACGACCCTGAAGCGGTAGCTGCCCAGGAGCATCAGACCTGGCAACGATCTGCGGAGCACTATGTCGAGAACATTGCGCCGTTCACCGCCTACTCGGGGCAGATCCCGCTACTGCAGGAGCTCGGAAAGATCGACGAGTGCAGTGCGATCCTGGAGATCGGTAGCGGTGCCGGGGACGTAGCGGCACAGCTCGCGGAGCTCGGATCGCGCGTGGTCGGAATCGACTTCTCTGAGAATATGGTCGCGATTGCTGCGGAGCGCTTCCCGGAGCTGGAGTTCGAGATTGGCGACGCCGAGGTGCTTCCGTTTGGTGACAGTGAGTTCGACGTGGTCGCAAGCTGCTATACCGCGCATCACTTCGCGCGGCCGGACAAGGTCTTCGGAGAAGCCAGGCGGGTACTGAAGTCGAGCGGTCGTCTGGCTGTCGTCATGCCGATTCAGTCGGAGCAGAAGAGCTTCGGTGCCTTCATGGAATCAGTGTTGGAGGAGATTTCTCCAGAGGATGTTCCGGGAGGTCCGCTACTCCACGAGACCGACCCGGCGGTCGTCGGCGCGCTCCTGTCTGATGCCGGGTTTGTTGATGTGCTCGCCGAGAAACGGGTCAAGCCGACCCGGCTCGACAGCATCGACCGCGTGCTGAACGCCGGTTGGCCCATCATGGGGCTCGACGACCATCCTGAGGACGTCCAGCAGCGCATTCGCGCCAAGACGATTGAGCGAGCCGCTCAATTTGAAGTGCCAGACGGTTCGTTCGATTTCCCGGACGTGGTGATCGTTGCGAGTGGAGTCAAGTAGCGCGAGACCGACGTCAATTCTGGAAGGAAACATCACCATGCTGAAAATGGTCTTCATCGCCACGCGCAAGCCAGGCATGACTTCGGAGGACTTCAAGCGCTACTGGCGCGAGGAACACGCCCCGAAAGGAGCCGGTATTCCTGGCATCGCTCGCTACGTGCAGCAGCACGCTGTGGCTTCTGCCGGCGAGCCCGATCCTCCGTTCGACGGCATAGCTGAGATGTGGTTCGAGGACTCGAGCTCGATGGAGACTCCCGAGTTCGCGGCTGTGGTCCAAGACACGGAGAACTTCCTCGATCCCGACCGATCTCACGGGTTTGTCGTCGAGGTCCACGAGATCGTTTCTGGTTAGTTGCTACGTCGCTTGGCAACCGGGTCCCGTGGCCAGGCAGGGACTCCTCTTTACGCTGCGGGCTGTTGGCGGCGACAGTTGCGTCGTGGGCCGCGCGGAGCATGCTCTGTCAGGCGTCCGCGACGAAGCACTGAAGCTGAACCGGTCCAGCTGGGGTCGAAGAGCTGCCATGTGTAAGGAATGATGAGGTGGATTCATGTGGCGACTAGTCCCGCTAGTACTCATGCTGGGCGCTTCGAGCGCTCATGCCCAGATGACCGAGTCCGAACAAGCCGTCTGGCGACTCGAGGAGTCGTACTACCGCATGGCTGAGGCCAACGATCTCGAGGGTTTCAGGTCTCTGTTTCACCCCGACGCTGTCGGTTGGCCGGCGCCCGATGCCGTCCCTCACGGCAGCGAGCGTGTCGGCTGGTGGATTCCTCTGGTGCACCAGAATCCGGCGGAGCTCTGGCGCTACGAGTTGGATCGCCAGGCGATCCAGGAGTTTGGTGACGGTGACGTCGTGGTGGTGCACTACCTCTTGCGGGACTACTTCGTCTCCGCAGGAACGGGTGGTGAGATTCGGTCGGACCTGTTTCGCGTCTCGCACACGTGGATGCGGGACGGTGACACGTGGCGTATCGTGTCTGGCATGGGCGCCAGGGCGGCTCAGCCTTGACACGACCGGAGAGGACTCGAAGGTGCGCGAGGTGAGGCGAGCGAGCTGGATAGCGGGTGCGGCACTCGCGGTGCTGGTGACTCACCCGCTTCTGGCGCAAGTGCCCCGACTGGATGGATCAGTGCCCAATGCGTCATTTGAGGCGATGGCCGAGTACCTCGCTCGAGACGGTGGTCGCTGGGTAGCGGTGAACCCGAATCACGACGGCTCTGAGCAGTCGCCTCCGGACTTCGGCTTGTGGTTCGAGAGGGACGTTGGCGGACGCTTCCTCGAACTGCGAATTGTGGTCCAGTACGCTGACCGCGCCGTAGTGAGCTCCCGAGGGCACTGGACATGGCACCCGGGGCGTCAGGTTCTGACCTATGTGATGGTCGATCGAGGCGGTGGCGTGACGGAAGGCTCGACGACTTTCCCGGATGCTCGGACCTTTCGGACCTTGGCGACACGTTTCACCGAAGACGCCAGCTCGGAGCATCGCGACGACAACGTTCTCGTGTCTCCAGACGTCCATCGCAACGAGACGTTCCGTAGAGAAGGTGACGAGTGGGTGAGTGGAGGCGTCTACGAGTGGCGCCGGGTGAAGAACTGATCCGGGACGCCCCGTCACATGTGCAAGAGGGATCAGGAGAAGCCCCCGAGTCTCGAAGAGTTTCTTCGTGATGTGAGGGAGTGTTCGATCTGCGCCGATCACCTGCCTCTCGGGCCACGCCCCGTTGTCCAGGTTGGTGAAGGTGCCAGGATCTTGATCGCTGGCCAGGCGCCGGGACGCCGGGTCCACGAGTCTGGAGTACCGTTCAAGGACCCGAGCGGTGACCGGCTGCGTCGTTGGATGGGTGTCACTGAGGACGAGTTCTACGATTCTGAGAGCGTTGCGATCGTGCCGATGGGCTTCTGCTTTCCCGGCTCCTCGAAGAGCGGCGATAAACCACCTCGAAAAGAGTGCGCTCCGGCCTGGCGTGAAGCTCTCCTGGAGACAATCCCGAACGTCCGCTTGACCCTCGTTCTTGGTGTCTATGCCCAGAGGTATCACCTGCCCGAAGCCGCTTCGGTAACCGACGCGGTGACTCGGTGGCGAGAGTGGTGGCCCGAAGTTCTACCCCTACCTCACCCGAGTCCAAGGAATCAGGCCTGGTTCAAGAACAACCCTTGGTTCGAGGAGGAGGTTCTGCCGAGCCTCAGGCAGCGAGTCCGCGAGTCTCTGCACGACGTGCAGGTGTAGGTCGGCTCGTCGCCATCCGAGATGAGTGAAGTGGAAGAACTGCGACTGCGCGGGTACGTGAGAGCGCTTTTTGTCGCCGCTTTCGTCGTCTTCGTCCTCAACAAGTTCCTGGTGCGGCCCCTCTTTGAGTTGCGAGAGCTGCCCGAGCTCGTCACGGTGGTGAGCTACTCGCTCCCCAACTTCTGCGAGGCCGTGATGGGGCTCACGGTCACTTCGGGATTGATCGCGTGGGTACATCGGCGAGGCCTTGCACCGCTGCAGGCGATGGGGAACATCGCAAGGCAGATGCTCGCGAGTGTTTTGGCGACCACCTACGTCCTGACTCAAGAAGTGGGGTTTCACGATCTCGGCGGCAACAACGTATACGACCCGAACGACGTGGTGGCTTCCGTCCTGGGCATCGCGCTGATGAGCGTCCTCTTCCTGAGGTACGGAGTGCTGGACGTCGACGCGGACCCCGGTGCACGCGAGGCGGAGGCGGCGCGATGAAGTTGTTGGCCTGTCGCCGGGAGGGCCGTGAGATGTCAGCTGGCCAGAATTGACGACTGAGAGGTGTCCAATCATGTCGACCGATCTGAACAAGAACGTCGTACGCCGCTTCATCGAGGAAGTCGTCAACACGGGCGATGTCAGCGCTCTCAGCGAGCTGGTCTCGGACGACTGCGTCGAGACCGACGGCATCGTCCGTGTGCAGAGCGGAGTCGAGGGCATGGCCGAACATGTGCGAGGGGTGCGATCGGTCTACTCCGGTCTCGAGGTGACGATCCAGAATCAAGTCGCAGAGGGGGACTGGGTTGCGACCTCGATCGTAGCGACCGGTACTCACGTGGGTGAGTGGCTGGGCATGGGCGCGACGGGTCGTCGTCTGACCTTCACGGGCGTCAATCTCGACCGAGTCAGGGACGGCAAGATCGTCGAGCACGGCGGGGCGGCCAACATGCTGGGGCCGTTCCTCGAGGCAGGAGTG
>JANQPS010000840.1 GCA_028285365.1 Thermoanaerobaculia bacterium
AGATCGCCGGGCATCTGCTGTCGGCGTCGCTGCTGTCGGTACCCTGCGCGGTGCTCGTCGCGAAGCTCACGCTGCCGGAAACTGACGAGCCGGAGATCGCGGCCATGACGTTGGCGGCCCGGCCCTCGTCGTGGAGTTCCGGAACCTTCCCGAGGGTCTCCGGCTCGTCAGTTTCCGGCAGCGTGAGCTTCGCGACGAGCACCGCGCAGGGTACCGACAGCAGCGACGCCGACAGCAGATGCCCGGCGATCTGTGGGAAGACGTCGCGCAGGAAGATCACGTAGATCGCGAGAGTCGTCGACGCGGCCGTCGGCAGGTTCGAGGACAGCACCACGGGCAGCTCCGATCGCGTCATGCGCTCGAGGTACGGCTTGACCGCGGCCGCCGTTTCGACCCCGAAGAACATGTGGATCGAGGCAGCCAGCGACTCCGCTCCCGACAGATTCAGGGTCCTGCGAAACAGCTTCGCGAAGGCCCGCACCACTGGGCTGATCAAGCCGAAGTGATGACAGAGCGCCATCAAGGACGAGAAGAACACCACGGCTGGAAACACCTGACCCGCGAGCACGAATCCGATCGACGGTTCCCCGGCGCCGGTCGCTTCCCCGGGACCGATGGCCAGTGGTCCCAGCAGGAACTCCGCGCCACGGCTGCTGCTGTCGAGCGCCACGAGAACCAGATCGTTGGCGGCAACGAGGACTCCTCGGCTCGCCGGCACCAGAAAAACCACAGCGCCAATGGCAAAAACCAGGAGAACGGCGCCAGCGAGCGTCCGCCAGGGCACCGGCCTCTGACAGCCACCAAGCAGCCACGCAAGCGCGCAAAAGGCGAAGAACCCTGCGAACGACAGGAGATTGAGAGTGCTCAAACGACGACAACCAAGGAAGGCTGTGAGACTAGCAGTCGGCACGACGCTAAAGCGTCGCACGTCGCAAACGCGAGCACCTCAGCCTGTTCGCTCAACGGAGATCCCAGGCTAGGCCTCAGACTGACGAGGGCTAGGAAGATCGTGCCGGCGGCATCTTCTTTCTAGCTCTCCCTCGACTGATGTCCTTCCGCCGAAGATCTATCGTCCGCGCGCTATGGCGATCAGCTCGGACGGGCGGTGAACGCCGCTCGCGAGGAAGCCGTAGAAGCCGAGGGCCTCGATCACCGCGCGTTCGGCGCGATCGTCGCTCGTGATCTCGACGCGCACCGCGTCGTCCTCCACCTCGGCGGAGACGCTCCACGATCTGAATCCGTTCATGACGTCGGAATGAACCGGCACGACCCGCTTGATCGCGTCGAGCACGGCACCGTCGCCGGTTACCCGGAGCTCGAGCCCCGCGTCCGTCGAAAGCGGCTCGACCCGCGAGCGCAGCATGACCTGATCGAGGTCGACGAGGTAGTCACGGAGCCGATCGATACTGACCGAGCTCCAGTCGGTGCGTGGATCGGCGAGCAAGAGGCCGACGATCTCCTGCACCGTACCGAGCGCCTCTTGCCCCTTCAGGCGCTGCACGACCTCTGCACGGTCGTAGTGCAGGTGGTTGCGATACCCGTAGGACTCGATGCCGCGCGAGCAGCAATCACGCTGGCCCAGAACAGGTGAGCTCCAACCCAGGAGCACGCAGAGACCCAGACCGAAGAGGACGCGCCTGCAGTTCTTCTCGTCCATGCCAACCCTCCTGGCAGTCGTGCAGGCTCTGCCGGTCGCTCTAGCCGTCCTGACGTTTGGCTCTCGCGAGGCTCAAGTCCATCCGTCGCAACTCTGGACTGAAGGCGTAAAAGGCAAAAGCCACCAGGACCGCCAGCACCGAAGCGCCCGCAACTGCGATTGGCGCCCCCGCCACCTCGGCGACGGCGCTCACCGGTAGCGTACCGAGGAGTGGCAGAGAAAACGACATCATCAGGAAGCTCGAGATGCGACCTCGTACCCGGTCTGGGACGAGTAGCTGGATGGCGGTGTTGTTCAGCGCGCTGTAGAGACTCACGAACACGTTGGCGAGAAATGCGAGCGGCAGTGCCACGAGATAACTCGGGCTGAGCGCAAACAGAAACAGGAAGCCGCCAAACCCGACGGCGCTCAGCATCATTGCGCGCAAACGTCTCGGAGACTCAGACCGGGCGGCGACCACCACCGCCCCGACGACGCCGCCAACGCCCGAGATCGCACTCAAGATGCCGAGACCCTGAGCACCCGCGTTCCAGATGTTCTCCGTGAAGACGACCAGCAGGTTCTGAAAAGGCATGGCGAGGAACATCGGCACCAGACCGAAGAAGAGCAGCACCATGACCAGTCGATGGTCGCGAACGTAGGCAAAACCCTCCGTGATGTTGCGCGTCAGGGACTCACGCTCGGTGCCACCCGGTGGAGCGCTGTCGACGCCGGCCATGAAGGTGAGCGCCAGCGTGTAGAGAGCAACGTTGATGCCGTAGGCAATACCGATACCGGTCGCTCCGATCAGGAAGCCGGCAGCAGCGGGTCCCACCACCCTGGTCACACTGACCGCCGCCATGTTCAGCGCCATCGCGTTGGTGAGCCGCGCTCGCCCCACGACGTTGGCAACGATCGCCTGGCGCGCCGGCATGATGAAAGGGAACACCGCTCCCATGATGAAGGCGAGAACGAGGATGTGCCAAAAACGTAGGGCGTCGTTGAGGTAGAGAATCAGAATCAGCAGCTCGCTGACGACGATGGTGGCCTGCCCGACAGCAATGAGGTTGCGTCGGTCGACGCGGTCGGCGATCGCTCCGCCGATTGGCGCGACGAGCAGCATCGGAATTCCGACCACCGCAGAGATCCAGCCCAGCGCGAGCTCGCTGCCAGTCAGCTGGAAGACCAGCCACGCACGCAGCACCTGCTGTCCCCCCATCCCGAGAAAGAAGATGGTGTTGCTGAAGAACAGCCAGCGAAACTGAGCCGACTCGAAAGACGAGAGCGTCGTGACGGCGGACTGACGAGAGCCTGCGCCAGCTGGGGGTGGTGATGACAAACCGGAGCTCAGAGTGGCGTTCTAGAGGGTCTCGGGCGTGCCTGGAACGCCTACTCGCCTCGACGAACGCCCCGATCCGACAATCAGCAAAACCCTCTCACTCCCACCAGTAGGGCCTGCGCTCACGCGGACGGTTACCCACCTCGTTCATGGTCTCGGCGTCGTACAACCGACCGCCAACCATCACGAGCTCCACCGATTCCGAGTCTCGGAGATTGACCAGCGGATCCCGCTCGAGGACGATCAGGTCGGCCAGTTTCCCAGTCTCGAGGCTTCCGATGTCGCCGTCGAGGCCGAGATAACGCGCGCCGTCGATGGTCCCGGAGCGCAGGACGTCGAGCGGCGTCATGCCACCCTGCTCGAACATCCACATCTCCCAGTGCGCGGCCAGTCCTTCTCGCTGGCCGTGGGCACCGACCTGGATCGGGACCCCGGCCTCGTGGAGCTCGGCGACGACCTTGGCCGCGCGAAAGTGGTTGTAGTCCTCGTCCGGCGCCATGACCCTGCGACGCGCCCGCGCGTCGAGCATGTCCTGGGGCACGAATCGAGTGAGTCGCGGGTGATCGAAGACGTTCGTGTGGTGATACCAGTAGCGCTCACCCTCGATGCCACCAAACGCCACGCCCAACGTCGGCGTATTGCCGACCTCGGTGGCTCCCCAGTACTGCTTGACGTCGTCGTAGATCGCACCAACCGACAGACAGTGTTCGATGCCCGTGTGTCCGTCCATGACCATGGTCATGTTGTGCTGGAACAGCGCCCCACCTTCGTTGACGACCATCATCTCCAGCTCACGCGCCGCAGCCACGATCATCTGACGCTGGTCGCGACGCGGCTGGTTGTAGCTCTTGACGCTGAAGGCCCCCACGGCTTTCAGCCGTCGCAGATGCGCGCGCGCGTCTTCGAGCGACTCGATCTCGGCGCGCGCGTCACCGGCGGCGCCGTAGAGGATGGTTCCCGTAGAAAAGAGCCTAGGCGCCCTGATGAGCCCAGCGCGCTGGAGCTCGCTCGCGGCAAAAAAGGTGGACGTGTCGTTCGAGGGGTCGTGAACCGTCGTGACTCCAAAAGCCAGCGCCGAGTCGTTCTCCCAGTTCTGCTGCGGCACGATCTCGGCACTCCCTTGAGGGCCGTGAAAGTGCACGTCGACGATGCCGGGCATGACGACCTTGCCGGCCACATCGACGCGATGGGCGTCTCCCGGAACCGTCACGCTCGAGCTGGGGCCCACCGCGACGATCCGATCACCGCTGACGACCACAGTACCGTTCTCGATGACGCCGTTCGCGTCCGCGCCAGCGACGCCCGGAGCCATGGTCAGGATCCTGGCGCCCACGAATGCCACGCTCCCACTTGGCCTGTCGGTCGCGAGCTCGAAGCCGAGCTCGACCCTGCTGACGGGTGGCTCGGCGTCCGCCTCTTCCTCCTCATCGGCCTTCTTGGGCGCAAACTGATCCGCAATCTCGGTGCGGTACAAGGTGGGCCCGAGCGACCAGTAGACGGCATCCGAGTCACCGGAGAAGTGCAGGGCCTCGCCTGCGTCCGAGCCGATGGTGCGATGAGGGATCGAAGAGACCTTGGGAGAAACGGTGACGGGCTTCGAAGCTGCCGTAAACGGCACCAGGTGAGCCTTGAAGCGCTCTGCGTAGACCACCCAGTTCCCGTCTGGAGACACTCGCCACTCGTTGGCGTTGCTGCTCTTCAGGTGGCGTCGTCTATCGAGCTTCTCCGGCTCGGCACCGTCGTGCCGTTGGCTGACCAGAAAGCGCTCCTCGGCGCCCGCCCGAACCGTGTAGAACACTCGCTCGCTGTCACTGCCGAAGTGAGGAGCCGAACCGATGCTCGAGACCCGCACCGCCCGGCCTTCGTCGCCAGCGAGCGGTCGTCCAGACGACGCGTCGAGATTCACTCGATAGATACCGGTGTCTTTCGACCACAGCGACGAGCGCACGAAGCCGCCACTCGTTCTCGAAAACACCGCGGTGCCACCGTCGGGTGACAACGCAGGTTGGATGTAGTGACCGCGATCCGTGGTGACGGCGTGTGACGAACCGCCACTCGCAGGCGCCATTCGAATGGAGCCGAGCTCGTCATCGTGCCAGGTCGCGTAGATGATCCAGCGACCGTCACGAGAAAACGACGGATACAGCTCGAAGTGCTCCTCCTGATCCGTGAGCCGCTCCGGCTCCCCCACGCTGAGTTCACCGTCACTACCGATGCTGAGTGTTCGGGTCCACAGTCGTCCCACCGCCTCGAACACCACTCGCGAATTGTCGGGCGCAACCTGAACCCAGCGCATCGCCTTCACATCGAAGCGCTCAGGTGCCACCTCGACCGGGTAGCGCAGAGCCAGTTTGACCTGGTGAATCTGGCGCGCCCGAAAGGGCACCGTGCCGATCTTTGCCTGGCTCGGATCCTCGCCTTCGATATCGATCCGCCGGATCTTGCCTCCCGCCCAAACGAGGACGCTGTTGCTGTCGGGTGTCCAACCGAAGTTGGCGTACACGCCGTGAATCGCCCAGATCTCCTGCATGTCGCGATCGAGCTCGTCGTAGACCGGGTGGTTCTCACCTGATGCGAGGTCATGGACGAACAGAGTCGACTGGCCGCGCACTCTGCGCACGAAGGCGAGCCACCGACCGTCCGGAGACGGTGTCGGACGGACCGCCCCTCCCGGACCTCGGATCACGGTCTCGATCTCACCGGATTCTCGATCGATCCGGCTAATGGTGTATATCTGTCCGTTCGAATCTTTGCTGTACTCGAAAACCACCCCAGGCGTCGAGTCCTGACTGAAGTAGACGTAGCGACCGTCGGGTGAAAACGCAGGCTCTCCGAGGTCCTTTTGTTCGTTGGGCTTCTCGTTGAGCTGCAGCCCCGAGCCTTCTCCGCTCGCGTGCCACAGCCAGATCTCGCCCGAGCCAAGCGAGCGGCGCGAGGTGAAGTGTTTGCGGGCAGCGATAAAGCGACCGTCCGGGCTCCAGACGGGGTTGTTGGGGAGGCGAAACGTCTCTTTCGAGATCTGACGAGTCGTCTTGCCGTCGACGCTCACGACCCAGATGTTGTCGCCGCCCGCCCGGTCGGAAGTGAAGGCGATCTCGGTTCCGTCGGGCGAGAAGCGCGGCTGCATGTCCCAAGCCGGCCCGGAAGTCAGTGCCTTGGCGTCACCTCCAC
>JANQPS010000844.1 GCA_028285365.1 Thermoanaerobaculia bacterium
GACGAGCATGACCTATCAGGCGGCTTCCGGGGCAGGCGCCAAGGTCCTCGAAGAGCTCGCGGCGCAGTTCGTGTCCCTGGGCCAGACCCTCGACGCCCCGCTTTCGGACCCCGCCACGTCGGCACTCGAGCTCGATCGGATCGCGACTCGGCAGCTGAGAGGCGACACCTTCCCACGAGACGCCATGGGTCACCCGCTCGCCGCGAGTCTGCTCCCCTGGGTCGACTCCGCGGTGGCAGGTGGAGCGTCTCGGGAGGAGTGGAAGGGGCATGTCGAAGCCAACAAGATTCTCGGACTCGACCCGCCGGTTCCCGTCGACGGGCTCTGCGTCCGCGTCGGCTCGATGCGCTGCCACTCCCAGGCGCTGACGGTGAAGCTCACGTCGCAGGTGCCGCTCGATGAGATCGAAGCGGTGCTCGCCGAGTCTCACGAATGGTGCACTGTGGTCCCCAACGAGCCCGGCCCCACGCTGGCCGGCCTGACGCCAGCAGCGGTCAACGGATCCCTGGAGGTGGCCGTCGGTCGTCTCAAGAAGATGAGAATGGGGGACGACTATCTCGCTGCCTTCACCGTGGGTGATCAGCTGTTGTGGGGAGCGGCGGAGCCGCTGCGTCGCAGTCTGCGGATCCTGGTCGAGCGTCAGGCCCTCGTCGCGGGCTCGTGAGGGCCATGACCGCCCACAACGGCACCGCCTAGACCACCGGGAAAGCCTCGAGCCCCGGGTACGTGCCCTGCTCTGCCAGCTCCTCTTCGATCCGCAGCAGCTGGTTGTACTTGGCGACTCGGTCGCTGCGCGCCGGGGCACCGGTCTTGATCTGACCGGTGTTGAAGGCGACCGCCAGATCCGAGATCGTCGTGTCTTCGGTCTCACCGCTGCGGTGACTCATGACGACGCCCCAGCCGGCTCTCTGGGACACTTCGACGGCCTCCAGACTCTCGGTCAGGGTGCCGATCTGATTGACCTTGCACAGTAGAGCGTTGCAGGCATGCTCGGAGATCGCGCGCTCGATGCGCTGGGTGTTGGTCACCAGCAGGTCGTCACCGACGAGTTGGACGTGGTCGCCGATCCGCTCTTGGAGCATCTTCCACCCGTCCCAATCGTCTTCAGCCATGCCGTCTTCGATCGAGATGATGGGGAAGCGATCGCACCACTCCGCCCAGAGATCGACGAGCTCGGCGCTCGTGAGCTCCCGCCCTTCGATCTCGAGCACGTAGCGCTCCTTGTCCTGGTCCCACAGCTCACTCACGGCCGGGTCGAGCGCAATCCGAACGTCGTCTCCTGGTGTGTAGCCTGCGGTCTCGATGGCTTCGATGATCACCTCGAGCGCCTTGACGTTGCTGCCCAGTGCCGGAGCAAAACCACCTTCGTCGCCGACGTTGGTCGCGAAGCCGGACTTGGAGAGGACCTTCTTGAGGGTGTGGTAGATCTCCACGCCGCAGCGCAGCCCCTCGGAGTACGTGCCGAAGCCGGTCGGCATGACCATGAACTCCTGGAAGTCGGTGCTTCCTGCTGCGTGCTTGCCTCCGTTGAGAATGTTGAGCATGGGCACCGGCAGGGTGCGAGCGCCCATGCCGCCGAGGTACCGGTAGAGAGGAAGGTCGACCGCAGTCGCGGCGGCTCGTGCGGTGGCCAGCGAAACTCCGAGGAGGGCGTTGGCTCCGAGCCGCCCCTTGTTGGGCTCGCCGTCGATGGCGACGAGTGCTCGATCGAGGGCGACCTGGTCGAGGGCGTCAAAACCGACGACTTCGGCGGCCAGCAGGTTGTTGACGTTGTCGACGGCGGTCAGCGTCCCCTTGCCGCCGTAGCGGCTGGGGTCCTGGTCGCGGAGCTCGACAGCTTCGTGGGCTCCGGTGCTGGCCCCGCTGGGAACGGCGGCTCGACCAACGGCTCCACCAGATAGGAGGACCTCGACTTCGACGGTGGGGTTTCCTCGACTGTCCAGAATCTCGCGGCCGTGGACGACTTCGATGAGGGTGGGCATGTTCTCGAACCTCGAAATGGGGGTTGTGAGAGTCTCCGCCGTACGAGACAGACGAGCGAACGATACTAGTTCACTGCCCTCGTGAGCTCACGCGAAACAGATCGTATTCAGCTCGAGCACGGAGCTAGACTGCGCCCATGGACAACGTTTCGGCCGGTATTCGTCGGATTGCCATCACCACAGGCGGAGGTGACGCTCCAGGACTCAACGCGGTCATCCGAGCGGCCGTGCTCTCCGCGTGCCGCCGAGGTTGGCAGGTCATTGGTATCAAGCGCGGTTACACGGGACTCTTCGACCACACCCAGACCACCATGCTGACTCGTGCGAGCGTGCGCGGGATCACGCATCTCGGCGGAACCGTCATCGGAACCAGTAGCAAGGGGAGTCCCTTCACTCGGTACGAAAAGACTTCCGATGGCGAGACTCGGACCATCGATCTGACGCCGCAGGCACTGGAGGGATGGCGAGAGCTCGGTGCCGACGCCCTGATCGCGATCGGTGGTGACGGCTCACTCCAGCTAGCCCACCATCTCCATCTCAATGGCGTGCCCGTTGTCGGTGTTCCGAAGACCATCGACAACGATCTCGACGGGACCGTCGTGACGTTTGGCTTCGATACCGCCGTGACCGTGGCAACCGAGGCCATCGACCGTCTGCACTCGACCGCCGAGGCTCACGATCGCATCTTCACCGTTGAGGTCATGGGTCGCTACGCGGGCTGGATTGCCCTACACGCCGGGCTTGCGGGCACGGCCGACGTGATCTTGATTCCCGAGATCCCCTACGAACTCGACTCCATCGTGCGCAAGATCAAGGAGCGCGAGAATCAGGGCAGCCGCTTTGCGATCGTGGTCGTCGCTGAGGGAGCCAAGCCTCGTGGTGGTGACCTGGCGGTCGTAGAGCACGCTCGAGCCGGCGGTAACGACCGTCTGGGTGGGGCTGCCGAGCGCCTGGCGGTCGACCTGGCGGCTGCCACGGGCAAGGAGACGCGCTCCTTGGTGCTGGGGCACATCCAGCGAGGCGGTATGCCCACCGCTCGGGATCGGATCCTCTCCCAGCGGTTCGGCGCGGCGGCAGTGCGCGCCATTGCCGACGGAGAGTTCGGGACCATGGTCGCGCTCGATCCACCGGACGTTCGAACCGTCCCCCTGACTGACGCGATCGCGCGCATGAAGACGGTGCCGCTCGACGGAGACACGGTGCGCTCGATCAGGGACATGGGGATCTGCCTGGGCGACTGATCGGTCTTCCTCACGGTCATCGAGGTCGGAGGCCAAAAGAGTCCGGCGAGGCGAGAGCTGAACACCAGTCCTTCGAAAGACTACGTGTTCCTCATCGAGCAATTCGGGCGTTGGTCCGGCCAGCGTTTCCCATGTGTCCGGGCGGGGAACGGGACCGATGACCGCCAAGCGTCTTGTCTTCATGATCTCCTCTAGACTTGAGGGGAGCGACATGGTGCTAGCCATGACCACTGCTGCGACATCAACTGTTTTGAAAGTGGTCCGATGAACGGTGAAGCTGCGCCAGCCCAGTTGCGCTTCTTGAGCGTTGTCATCCTGACCGTAGGCCGGTAGGGATGCTCGACCGCAGCGTGCGGGGCCCCGGCCGAACGGAAGGCCTGCCCTGAGTCCCCCGAAGGGGCCTGTCCTGAGTCTGCCGAAGGGCCTGCGCCGAGTCAGCCGAGGGGCCTGCGACGACGGGACTGTGGTGGCAGTCCGACAAGCCTCGGTCGAGGTACTTCCTCCATGCCGGTGGAACAGTACTTTGCGGGCGAAGATCCTGGGCCGGCATGACGTCAGCATGACACTCAGAGAGTGGGTGGCCGTTCCAGAAGGCACGAGGTTCCTCAGCTTGACGTCTGGCCCGTTGTCGCCAACACCGCCTTCCATCCCTCGACCGTGGCGTCCAGGGACATGCTGGACTACCGAGACATCTAGGAATGCGCCTCTCTCTGATCGCTCTCGTGTTGTTGATACCCGCAAGGTACTTCTGCCGGGCTGGCAGGCTATCGTGCGAAGATCAGTGATGCCCATGGTCGAGAAGGTCAAGCTCTATGCGCGGCGGGCCCAAGCGTGGGTTCAGGACGAAGGCTGCGGCTGCTTGTTTTTCGTTCTACTGCTCGCGATCTTCGTGGCCTTTGCAGGGCGGATGTTCGTCGGCTCGTGATGATCTTGTAGCTGAGCCCTCTTGTCTTGCTAGAGTGACAACAGGAGGTTTCTATGAACAAGCTTGTCGCCTTCGCCGGAGTCACGGGCTTTCTGATCCTCTGGAGCGCGCTCGAGCAAGAACGTGAGCGCCGCTGGGCAGAAGGTCTCAGCCGGCCACCGGGTGTCCAGATGTACGTCACGCCCGACGGCCGCATCGTGGCCCCGTTCTTCGGGCCTTCCAACGAGGCTCTCGAGGAGCTAGGGGTCCTGCCTCTTCACGAGGCTCCGAGAGCGCCCACGATGCGCCTCGACGAGGTGCCGCGCTCGCTGACTGTGACGATTCCGCGCTCGGCAGGTCTGCCAACACGCCAGCGCTGACCGTTTCCACGAGATCGATCCGGCGCCACCAACCTGGCAAGTGAATTGGCAGGTGAATTGCCCTTTGTCCGCCAGCGCGATGCCCTGGCGGCACGGTCGCCAGCTTGAAGCTCACGGTCGCGAGCGGTGGCCTCCGGGATCTGGCGATCGATCACGGCGCTCTGCGGTTGGTAGTCTGGTAGCCAACCCCACAGCTCGACAGCTACAGCTCGAATGGCGCGACTTCACTCGCGTTCGTTCGCTCGAGAAAAGGAGTTCGTCATGAGTCGCGGCCCGCTTCGGATCGCCTTCGCTAGCGTCGCTCTGGTCTTCTTCGCCGCCTTGCTGGCTTCCCCAATTGCTGCGGCAGAACCCGGTGCAGGTGCGGTCATGC
>JANQPS010000853.1 GCA_028285365.1 Thermoanaerobaculia bacterium
GCCTGCACATGGCTACCGTCGTCGGAGTGTTTGGGCTGGCGATCTACGCTCTGGCCATCGCCGGCACTCCCTTTCTCTCCGAACTGGATCTTCCGCGCGCTCTCCTGGTTGCGTTTGCGCTGAGCTTCTCGAGCACGGTCTTCGTGGTCAAGGCACTCGAACAACGAGGCGACGTGGCCTCGCTGCAGGGCCGCATTGCCGTCGGCATCCTGATCGTGCAGGACCTCGCGGCCGTTGGCTTTCTCGCGGTGTCTTCTGGCGAGTGGCCCTCCTGGTGGGCTCTCCTGGTCCTATTGCTCATTCCTCTGCGTCCGGTGCTCCACAGGCTGCTGCTGACCGTTGGCCATGGTGAGCTCCTCGTGCTCTACGCGTTCCTGCTCGCAATGGGTGGAGCCGAGCTGTTCGAGCTCGTGGGACTCAAGGGCGATCTCGGAGCGCTCGTGCTCGGTTTGTTGATTGCCAACCACGAGAAGGCCGACGAGATGGCCAAGACCATGCTGAGCTTCAAGGACCTCTTCTTGCTCGGCTTCTTTCTCTCTGTGGGCCTCTCCGGTCAACCAACCGCAGAAACCGCTCTGGTCGGGGTCCTGCTTTCGCCTCTGGTTCTCCTGAAGGCCGCATTGTTCTTCGTCCTGCTGACGGGCTTGAGACTCCGGGCACGGACGTCCCTGCTCATCTCGCTCAACCTCGCGAACTTCAGCGAGTTTGGCCTCATCGTCGCCGCGATAGGCGTCGAGATGGGCTGGATCGACAGCCAGTGGCTCATCGTCTTGGCCATCGCCTTGTCCGTGTCGTTCGCCATGGCAGCCGCACTCAACTCGCGGGCTGACACTCTCTACTCGCAGCGTCGCCAAACCTGGACACGACTCCAGAAGCAAAGGCTCATCGCTGACGACCAGCTACTCGATACCCGGGGTGCCGCGATCGGGATCATCGGCATGGGGCGAATTGGCTCCGGCGCCTACGACACGATGCGCCAGCTGCACGGCGAAACGGTCATCGGGGTCGACACGGATCCCATCACCACGCGCACCCAGCAGGCGAAGGGGCGCAACGTCCTGCACGGCGATCCGAGTGACGCCGACTTCTGGGATCGAGTCCAGGCTACTCATTCGCTCGAGCTCGTCATGCTGGCACTACCGAAGCTGACGACCAGTCTGGCCGTCCTCCAGCAGCTCGAGGCGGCCGCCTTCAGTGGACGCGTCGCCGTGACCGCAAGATTCCCCGACGAGGTGGAGATCCTCGAGAAAGCCGGCGCGGACGTGGTGTTCAACATCTACTCGGAGGCGGGCGCGGGCTTCGCCTGGCACGCAGCCGGGCTGGACCAGCAGAACCGTCTGGACACCTACGCGCGGGACGACTCGGGCTGACCGGTTCGCCGAGTGCTCCTCAATCGAGACGAATGGTGTCCGACGGATCGATCGACGCAGCGCGTAGCGCCGGCAGGAGCGAGGCCACGGAACCCACCCCGGCCAGGAACGCCACGACTCCGAGCGTCGTGAGCGGGTCGAGCGTGCCGACCCCGTACAGCAAGCTGCGAACACCAAAAGCCGAAAGCCACGCCAGCGGCACGCCCAGAGCGACACCAAAGGCAACCAGACGCAGGCCCCCACTCAGCACGGCGCCGGCAACGCGACGCGCCGACGCGCCGAGGGCGAGTCGGACACCAATCTCGCGCGTCTGTCGCGACACCTGGTACGCCAACAGACCGTAGAGACCCACT
>JANQPS010000854.1 GCA_028285365.1 Thermoanaerobaculia bacterium
TCGGTAGCCAGGACTTCGACCCGACTGCAGCTGACCCCGCGACGATCGGCTTCGGCCCGGGTGATGCACCGGTATCGTTCTCGAAGCGCATCGGCTTCGACCGCGACGGAGTCCGTCACCTGTTGCTCTTCTTCGAGCGCGACGCGATCGACCTCTCGATTACGGACACGGAGCTCTGCTTGTTCGGACCCGGGTTCTCGGGCTGCGACGACGTCACGGTGCTCGATTCCATGGAGTGTGGACTCGGCTTCGAGCTGGTCTTCGTCATCCCGCTCCTGATGGCGCTCCGGCGGCGCACCCGAACGGCCTGACCGTTCGAGCTGCCGGGTGGCACGCACTCACAGCTCCTCGTGAGAGGAGGCACGACACCCATGCGACCGCTCATCTGAGCGAGCCCGGATCTAGGGCGCGCACACGGAAGCGCGAAGCGACACACCCCATCGCACACAGGAGGCCGCTGGGACCTGGCAACGCTGGACGTCTTCTCCAGACGCATAGTGGGCTGGCGAGTCTTCGGGGCCACCCGAGCGAAGGCGTCGCATGACCACGGCGCATTGCCTGTACGGTATCGGAATCGAACCGGATCCCGTTCGCCAACCGCGTGCCCAGACGTTGGCCGTAGCTGGATCTGCCTCGAGCCTCGAGTTCGCGCTGGCGCAGATCACGCACCGGACGTCCAGGTGTGCCGAGGGTTTTCGGCGTGCGACCGCGAACAGGAAGACTCTCGACTTTCGGCCTCTCCCACCAGCCACCGTCTTGACCAGCGGTATGCCGCTTGACGCTGGAACGAGAATCGTGACAGAGTGGCGCGGCAGCATATGCTACGGCAGTTGGATCTTGATTGAAGCTGTTCGATTCCGAGAAAGGAACGACGAGGCAGATCATGGGAAACATTGCGGGAGAGAAGCTCTGCCAGGTCGGAACCCAGAAACGAGGTCGAGCGCGATCGATCGTCGCCATCGGGCTGGGTGCGGTTGCATCGCTGCTCGGGCACCCCGCGTTCGCGGATCCCGTTATCACGCCGATGCCGGACTGGGACGCCGCGTTCATGCAGACCAGCGGGTGGATCGGCGGCGACGGAGCCAGCGCGGCGACACTCAGCGACGGAAGGACCATCTGGGTCTTCTCCGACACGATCGTCGGTGATGTCGTCGGCGGTCAGCGGACCAACTGGACCTTCGTCCACAACTCCGCCGGCATTCACACGACTCCCGCGACGCCCGGTGCGGCTCCGGAGGCAACCGACATGGAGTTCGCGATCGGCATGAACGCCTCGAGCGATCCAGACGCTTGGATCGTCCCGGACATCGGTGTGCTCGACGAGACAGGAGGTCCAGGCCTCTGGTGGCCGGTCAGCGTGCTGGAGATTCCGGGCCCCAGCGGCAGCCGAATCGTCGCGGGTGGAGTGCACAAAGGCCTGCGCTCGAGTGGGGTCGGGCTCGACCAGCTGGGGGACATCCTCGTGGTCATAGAGGATTGGGAAACCGAGCCCTTCGTCGACTGGAGCGCGAACGCGAGCCACCACAACATCACGCACAGCGTGTCGGGTCTCGAAGCGGCAAACGATCCGGACCTCTACGTGACCAAGTGGGGACGCGCCTTCTATCTCGACGAAGCTTCGACCGGAGAAGCCGCAGGTGGATGGCTCTACATCTACGCCGTCCAGAACTTCGAAGCAGGTGAGAGGCGTATCTTCGTTGCCCGTGCGCCCGCACACGACGTCGAAAACATGGCCACCTGGTCGTTCTACGGGGTGGGTGAGGCGTGGGTGAGTGATCCCCTCGACGCGGTGCCCATCGCGACCACGGTCACCAACTTCATGACTGTGGATCGCCTCTCCAATGGCGTCTACGTCATGATCCACAGCGAGCTACCGAATACAACCAGCACAATCATGCTCCGCACAGCGCATTCGCCCGAGGGTCCCTGGTCCGAGCCGACACCCATCTATACGATTCCGAAGGACATCCCAGACGTTGACCCGGGTGACTACCTCTACTACGGCGCCGTCGCCCACGGAGACCTCTCCGACCCCGGCCATCTCTTGATCAGCTATGTCTCGAACACCGCGGCTGGACTGGGCGTGCTGAACGATCCACAGATCTACGTGCCCCGGTTCGTAGCCCTCGACCTCGCGTCGGTGCCCGCGACGGCGATCGCGGTGCCGATCGGGAACGCCGCGTGGCTGGCTCTCGGACTGTTGGCTTCTGGGATCGCGCTCGTGAGGCCCAAGCGTCGGCATCGTCCGCGCTCCGCACGAGCGTGACCGTGGGCGAGTGGGCCTCCGTGGTCCGTATCGATATGGACCCTCTTCTTGGAGACTGACTCAATGGCCGATTGGATGCAGGACGAGTTCGAAGCCACGGAGCGCGAAGTCGTCTCGATGGAATGGGAGGGCAATCAGGCCCGGGCGGTCGTGACGCGTCGCACGTACACGACGGACATCCAGGACCTGTGGGATGCGATTGTGACGCCCGAGCGTCTGGGGCGTTGGCTTCATCCGGTGTCTGGCGACTTGCGCGAAGGCGGGACCTACCAGCTCGAAGGGAATGCCGGTGGGACCATTGCGCGATGCGACCGGCCGTCCTTGCTCGCGGTTACGTGGGAGATGCATGGAAGCATCGGCTGGGTGAACGTGAAGCTGAGTTCCATTGCCCATGACGCCACGCTCATGACGTTGGAGCACATCGCGCACGACGAGGCCGACTTCTTGGCG
>JANQPS010000856.1 GCA_028285365.1 Thermoanaerobaculia bacterium
GGATCGCCGCACTGATGACCGGCTATCGACTACCGCGGAATGGAGTCTTCGACCCATCAATCACACTCGATGAATGTGACGACGTCGAGGCGACTCTGAAGGAAGCTGGGGAGCTTGCAAGATTCGCCCGAATTGGCGCCTCCCGGGAAGACGCGGCTGAACTCGCCGGGTTTGCACTCCAACTCCCGCCGGCTTGGGCGGCGATGTTCGTTCGCGAACTGTCAAAGGAACGCCGGTGAGCCATCGGACTCGGACCGATCTCCCCCAAGCTCGCTTGTAACCCGGGACATAGGGTGTGTCCCCGTCCTAAGTCGGCCTCGAAGGCAGCCAATCTGAATTCGGTGCAGTGAAACTGCACCCTCAACCCCGCCGCACGTCGCTCCGTGCAGGGCACCCCGTCGTAAGTGCCCGCTACTCCTCACTCTCCGATCGGTCTTCGAACCTGTATGTCGTCCTAGCCCGGTCTTGGAAGTGGTGTTCCAAGGGCGTTCCGCATTAGGGAATCTGCGGGTCGCTCCGAGACCGGAAACTGGCCTACCCGTTCTGTTCTCCGAAAAGCTCCTGCTCCCTTTTCTCGTCCAGGTGTCCCATCAGCATTCCGATCGCCAACATTGCCCATACGAGACATACGGCGCCGATGATCGGGCCGCCCAATGCGAGTACCAACAACGGGGCGCTAAGTCCCGCCGTGTCGATCCCTACGGCCTTTATGGAAGCCTGTACCCAGCCGTGCAACGGGCCGGGTAGGACCCACTCCTTAGCGCCGATCGCCAAGCCAGTTAGGGCCAGTGCGATCCCCGTCTTGACGTACGCGGCTGCAGGTGCGAGCCAATCGTATGCCGTTGTGCTCCATCGAGAATTCGCTGCCGAGGCGTCACATGCCGAGACAGCGTCGAGGTAGTCGCCTGAGTCATGGTCAGACACGAACGACGAGAATCCAAGCTTGTTGCCCGGTACTGCCGCGGCGATCACGTCTTCAAGCGTCGAGAGACCAGACGTCATCGTGTCGAGCTTCGACGCGAATGCTGACTCTCCAACTCTAAGTTGGGCGTTCCTGTCGATGAAACACCGCCTCGTGCCGGACACATGCTTGTAGGGCCGTACGGCACCCCGGTAACTAGGTCAAGGCTCCTACGAACTCGGAATATCCGCTCTCGTGTGAGTCTCTCCTCGACCTTCCTGGCAGTGTTCCGCTCGAAAACGCGGGGTGAACCGATCGTTACTAGGCCGCAAAAGCTGCTTGCCAGCCTTGTGTCGGTTGCCGTCCTCAATCTGGCTGCCGCAACGGTAGCCAAGGCGCCCCCAAGGCTGTGACCGGCAAACCAAACTCGTCGGCTAGAGGCATGTGTTTCGAGATAGTCCTTTAGTGGCGTCATGCCGGCTGGGTGCTGCGCCTCATCGAACGCAGGCGCATCGCTCGACCAAATGGCGTCGAGGGCCAGCTGGAAGCCGGTGTGTACTCGCTCCGCCGCGCGGATGCTCCGATCGAAGTCTCGGAACAGAGCTTGTTTGGCCATCAGGTCGGTGAGCCAGTCGCGCAGCTCCTTAGTGCCCCTGAACGCGACTACGAGATCATGGTCGAGAACCAAGCCGAAAGCTCGCGTGTCGACGAACGAACTTCTTGCGGCGAACCATTGGACGCTGGCTCCGTGGCCACTCCCCAGACTCTCGACCGTAGACTGAGGCTCGTAGGCCGCCACTGCACATCGGACAAGCGCTTCGATCAGCCCCGGCTTGTAGGGATCGGTTCCCCAGAGTGCCTCGTCGTCGAGGCTGCGATCGTCGTCGGAAGACCTGCCCAGCGAGTTGAACGGTTGCACAGTCAGCATGGCAGCTCCGTTGGTTGTGGTGGCCTTGACCGAGTTGTTCCTGTTGTCAATCGCGAGCAGCGCCAATGAGATTGTCGTGGGGTTGTGATCGCGGCGCCAGTGGCGATCAGCAGTGCGTTGAACGGGAGTGAGGTGATGCCGACCAAGGTGTGCAGGTCCCTCCAAATCACCCCGTGCTGCCGTTGCCAGCGAATCAGAGTGAATCGAGGCGGCGCGCTGTGCGGACCATCGGCCCGTGTATCCATACACCGGTCACGCTCGATCCGAGTAGCAAGACCGCCAAAAAACCCGACCGACACAGTGTCGGCGAAACCCAGGAAGGGATTCGCGTGGAGATGACGCTGGTTTGGTGCCGCTAAAGCGCCCGCTCTATGCCGTTGTGTCCCGCCCTGTGCCGCGCGCGCTCTCGTAAGTCCCCGTTATTCCTCATTCTCCAACCGGTCTTCGAACCTGAGGGTCGGGGGTTCGAATCCCTCCCGGCGTGCCAGTCTCTTCAGATACTTGTGTCGTCGCTGAGTAGCGCATCAGGTTTTCGGCCTGAGGGTCTATGGGCCAGCAAGCCCGAGCGTCCCGGTTTCCGGTTTGGATTCGATCAATTGCGACGATGGATCGGCGGCCGCATTCCCGTTGCATGGTCACGGTTGGTCACACGCCAGTCGGATCACTGGAGATCGCCGTCATCGATAGCCATCGCCTCGATGACTTCGTCACCGGCAGCAAGGACCGATTGCTGCGCGAACGCGCCGGCCCGCCGTTGGTACCCCATCGCCGTGTAGCCACGGAGTCGCTTCTCGAACATTTTGGCGAGCATCGGGACCCGGGAATCGACGTAGTCGATGATCTGTACCTCCTTCTTGCCGGCGTGGATGCGATGCAGCCGACCGGCGTATTGGACGAGGGTCCCCTTCCACGATACGGGCATCGTTAGGAAGAGCGTGTCGAGCCGGGCATCGTCGAAGCCTTCACCGACGAAGCGTCCCGTCGCCAAGACCACGCGCTCAGCGCCGGGGGGCAAGGCGGCCAGCTGCTCGATTGCCCCACGACGCTCCTTCTTTCCCATGCCACCGCGCAGAACGATCATGTTTCTCGCTACTCGACCAAGCTGGTCGTGGAGGTACCCCAGATGATCCCGCCGCTCGGTAAGGACCAGCGGTGATCTGCCCTCCTCGAGAGCCTGCACGACGTCGTCAATGATCATGGCGTTTCTCACTGGGTCGGTCGCGAGCTCTCCATACAGGGTCTGAATTGGTGGAGCTGCGTCGTTTCCATCACTCTGGAAGCTGGTCTCGCGAATGACGAGTGACCGTCGAAACGAGCCCTGCCCCGCCTCACCGCGTCCGGACATCGAGTGCAGCACCGGGCCGAGCTGAAAGGCGAGAATCGGATCATGCCCGTCCCGACGTCTCGGCGTGGCCGTCAGCCCGGTGACGTACTTCGCTCGGACCTCACTCATGACGCGCTCGAACGAAACCGCCGGCACGTGGTGGCATTCGTCGACGATTACATGACCGTATCCAGCAACCTCATCCGCAACATCGCCCCTGCGCACGAGGCTCTGAACCATGGCCACGTCGATCTTTCCGGCCAGCCTACGTTTGCCACCTCCGAGTTGCCCGATCTCTTTCTCTGGAAGGTCCAGGAAGAGAGCGAGCTGACTGCGCCACTGCTCCAGGAGTTGTGTCCGATGGACGAGAACGAGCGCGCTCCGTGAGCGAGACGCGACCAGGTGAACGCCGAGTACGGTCTTTCCGAACCCGGGAGGTGCGACGAACACCCCGAAGTCGGCTGCGAGCAGCTTCTTGGCCGCCCGCTCCTGCCCTTCGCTCAACTGACCGTGGAACACGACGTCGATGTTCGAGCCGATCGTTCTCTCGTCCTCGATGCGAAGCTCGACACCAACGTCATTGGCGAGCTCCAGGAGGGATTCCCAACAACCGCGGGGCAGCGCCACGAACTTCGACAGCTCCTCGGCGCAACCGATCACGCGAGGCGTGAGTGCAGTCGGCAGCCGCATGGCTTGCTTCTTGTAGAACTCCGGATTCTGAAACGCCGCGAGTCGCTTGAACTCGTTGAGAAATGCGGGTGGAAGCCCCTCCTTTTCGACGAAGAGTCGGCAAGCGAGAACGGCCCTGACGGAGCGCGGCAGCTCTTCCTGTGAGATC
>JANQPS010000860.1 GCA_028285365.1 Thermoanaerobaculia bacterium
AGTGTGTCGTGGCTGCAGCGCTTCAACTCAGGTACTCCCTACGGTGCACTCGGCAACGTCGATCCCACCCAGTTCCTCGCCAACCCGGGCTACATTTCACCGCCCACCTCGACGAACTACTACTTCACGGATCGCGATGCCTTCGAGACCGACGACATCACACAGTCGGATCTCTCCTTCAACTACACGTTCCGCATCCGCGACCGGTTCGAGATCTTCGTCCAGCCTGAGGTTCTCAACCTGTTCAATGAGGACGGTGCGTACACGGTGAATGCAGCCATCCTCGATGGCACCACGGGTGGTTCTGGTCTCTCGACCTTCAACCCGTTCACCGAGACACCTGTAGAAGGCACGCACTGGAGAAAAGGCGACAACTTCGGACAGCCGGAGAACGAGCTCGACTTCCAGACTCCGCGTACCTTCCGCTTCTCGGTCGGCTTCCGTTTCTGAGTCGATCGACTCTCGCATCGCCTAGAGCGGTGTGAGCAGCGAACGGGAGGAGCCTCCGCCTGGCGGGGGCTCCTCTTTCGTCGTTTAGGACCGTCCCCGAATCCTGGCAGTCGCGCTCGCTCTTTCGAGACCTCGAGGCCAAACGCAGCGGAATGGTCCCTACCTCCACACTCGTTATCACTCGCAACCAGCAGGAGCTCTCATGTTCATCGAGCCTCGCACGAAAACCCTCACCAGTCTGATCGTCCTCGCGCTCGGACTCGTCGCGCCACTTGCATCTCAGACTGTCGGCAGGCTCGACATTCGCGTCAAGGACCAGAACGGAGAAGCGATTCAAGGCGCCTCTGTCACGCTCACCCAGATCGGTGGCAGCGCAACCACCTTCGAGAGGACCACCAACAAGCGTGGTGCGGCGATCATCGCGGTCAAAGACGCCACCTTCAACTACTCCCTCAGCATCTCGGCGGACGGCTTCCAACCGGTCGAGACCCAGGTCAAGCCCATCGTCAGCGAGACGAAGCGCTTTTCTTACGAGCTGATGAAGTTCGGCAGTGCTCCCGCTCCGAGCCCAGCTGACGAAACCGAAACACCCCGGGAGCTCACCAACACCCCTGCCGAGGCGAAGCACAACGAGGGAGTCGAGGCGCTTCGATCGGGTGACCCCGAGGGCGCTCTCGCCTTGTTCGATGAGGCCCTGGCGCTCGAGCCGGACCTGGTGCCGGCCCACTCGGCACTCGCGGGCATCCATCTCCAGCAGGGTCGTCTCGACCAGGCCGTCTCGGCTGCAGAGCGACTCCTCGAGCTCGAGCCCAACAGCGTTCGCGCCATCAACATACTCTACGACGCGGGCCAGCAGAAGGGCGACGACAAGCTCGTCAAGCGTGCCGAGCGCCTGTTCGAGGACGCCGGCGTGTCACTGGACAACCCGGCATTCAAGTACAACCAGGCAACCGACGCCCTGGCTCTCGGCGACCTGCAGACGGCCAAAGGACTCTATGAGCAGGCTCTGGCTCTCGAGCCCACGCTCACACCAGCACAGGCCGGCCTCGCGACCGTCGAGCACGCCCTCGGGAACTACGCGGCAGCAGCGGAGCTAGCCGAGAAGGTGCTGGCCGTCGATTCCGACAGTCTTCGCGCTCTGCGCATTCGCTACGACAGCTACAGCAAACTCGGAGACAGCGCAAAAGAACAAGAGGCCTTCGACCAGCTTGCCCAACACGACCCGGAGACCCTTGCCACTCAGCTCTACGAGCAGGCGAACCAACTGTTCAACGCCGGCCAGACTGAACAGGCCCAGGACCTCCTTCTCAAGGTCCTCCGAGCAGACGACAGCCACGTAGACGCCTACTTCCTCCTGGGCCTGTGCGCGGTCAACACCGGCGACATCGCCATCGCCAAGCAGAACTTCGAGAAGTATCTGTCTTTCGGTCCGACCGGGGACAACGCGGAGACCGCTCGTCAGATGCTGCAGCATCTCTGAGACCAACGGCGCACGAGAACGAGCTGATCGGTCAATTGGTTAACCCTTGGCGGGCAGGTCAGCTCGCCACGTCGGCCAGCTCTGCGACGACTCTGGCAAAGCGGTCGACGAGTACTGCGTAGCGGGGATTGGCCGCCATGTCGGCACGTCTCCCATCGAAGGCGCCGAGCAACTGCTCGTAGTACCAGAGCTGAGACTCCCGCCCTCGCTTGAAGCGTCCCCAGAGCTCGTCACCGAGGATTCGATAGTCCTCGACGAGAGAGCTGGCGTTGTGGAGCTTGTCGCACAGGGAGACCAGGACAACCGACGGCGGAGCGCCAGTCAGCTTGTCGACGTAACCCTGCTTGCGCTCCTCCCACGGTGGCTTCGGGCGCGAGAAGCTGTCGCTACAACCCGCCACGATGTCTGCGACCCGCTCGCCGAAGCGCTCGCGGATCTCGGCAAGGGCCGCCTGGCCGCCTCCGGACTCGAGCGTGTCTTCGACCACGTCGTGAAGGAGTCCCGCGATCGCCTCGTCTTCGTCACCGCCATGGTCGAGGACGAGGGCGGCGACACCGATCAGGTGGGAGTAGTAGGGAATCTTCGGCTCGCTGGCCTTGCGAAACTGCCCCGCGTGCGACTTGATGGCGTGGGCAACGGCGTCTGGAAACCGACTGTTGCCTTCACCGGGTTGTTTCGTCGTCATGTCGAGTCTCCAGCGTTCTCAAAGGTTTCCCTGATTCACGTCTCCAGGCCGGCGATGACGATCTCGACGAGGCGAGGTGCACCACTCGCAAAGGCGCGCTCCAGCGCAGGGCCAATGCCTCCCGGCTCCTCCACCTGTTCGGCCTCCACCCCGAGGCTCTTGGCCAGCCCCGGAAAGTCGATATGGGGGCCAGAGAGATCCATGTGCGGGTAAGGCTTCTCCGACGTGATGCCGAAACGTTTGCGATAGATGTCGAGGTTGTGCTTGAGAACCCGATACTCGCGGTTGGAGAAGATCACGAAGACGATCGGCAAGGAGTGATGAGCGGCCGTCCATAGCGCCTGACAGCTGTACATGGCTGAGCCATCACCAGTCAGCGCGACGACCGGTCGACTCGGGGCGGCAACCTGCACACCGATCGCTCCGGCAATCCCTTGACCGATACCGCCGCCTCGGCCTCCGTAGTAGTCGCCAGCCGTCGTCAGATCGAGACGCGCGCCGACTTCGAGATAGGCCGTGATCGTCTCGTCGACCACGATGACGTCGTCAGGAAGCGCACGAGCGATCTCGTCTACGGCAACCGCAGGCGCCATCGGACGATCGCCCTCGTGCGCGCTCAGCCGCTCAGCTGCAGCGACTCGGGCCGCCCCACTCTCGCTCACCAGTCGAGCGGCTCTCGCCTGCGCAGCTTCGGCCGCCGGCTCACTCGAGCGTGCTGCGTAGCCTTCGACCAACGACTCCAGCATGGCACGGAGATCACCCACCAGACCCAGATCCAGTCCGAAGTTGCGCGCGAGTCGCTCGTGAGCACTCTCCAGCTGGACGACTCGGGTCGACGACCCGAACAGCTCTCCCGGAGAGAACCACAGCTCCTCGAAGAACGGACCACCGATCAAGAGGACGACGTCTCGATCGGCAAACAGACGCTGAAGCCCTTCCGTCTCGAGAGGGATGCGACCGCTATAGCTGGGGTGGCGATTCGAGATCGACAGCTGCGTGCGCAGCGGCTCGTGGTAGACCGGAATCCCGATCTGCTCGACCAGACGCTCGAGCGCGACGTTGGCGGATCTGCGTGCCACATCGTCGCCCACCACGACGATCGGTCGCTCCGCCTCCAACAGCATCGAGACCAGACTGTCGATCGCTTGCGGATCGGCCGGCGGGAAACGCGCCAGGTTCCCCGACGAGCTGGCAGCTACCGTCGTCTCGTCCTCCATCACGTTGACCGGCAAGGCGACGAACACCGGACCCTCCGGCGGATCGTGAGCTATCTTGAAGGCCCGTCGCATGATGGGCCCGATTTCGTCAGCGCTGGCCGGCTCGACACTCCACTTGGTCACCGAACTCGCCATCTCGACCAGGTCACCACCCAGCAGTGGATCTCGCAGGCGCATTCGCGAGTCCTGCTGGCCAGCCGTGACGATCATGGGTGAGCAGGCCTTGAGAGCGCCGTACATCATGCCGATACCGTTGCCGAGTCCCGGAGCGACGTGCAGGTTGACGATTCCGGTCTTGCCCGAGGCCTGGGCGTAGAAGCTCGCCGCCCCGACAGCGACCCCCTCGTGTAGGGCCACGTAGTACTCGATTCCGTGGTCCGCAAGCCGATCCAACACCGGATTCTCGGTCGTCCCCGGATTGCCGAAGATGCACTCGACACCGTGGGTTGTGAGCGAGTCCATGAAGACGTCGCCTCCGCGCATGCTTCTCTCCTCTTGGTCGGGAAGACTCATCATGGGAGAAAGGCGGAGCGTGTGCAAGCACGCCCTCGAGTCCAACCTGCCGGCGCCTGCCGACCCGCAGGGCGAGCAGGCCGACCTAGTCCAACCGGAGGGCTCGGGTGGGCTCGATGCGCGTGGCACGGCGGGCTGGCAGGTAGCTCGCCAACGTCGCGCAGACCAGCAGCAACGAGATCGCACCCGCGAGCACCATCGGATCGATCGCACTGACCTGGTACAACATCGAGCTCAGCAGTCTCGCCACGGCCAGGGAGAGCACGACACCCAGGGTCAGCCCGACGACCGTGGGACGCAACCCCTCTTTGACCAGGGAGCCCACGACACCTCTCGGCGTTGCTCCCAGAGCGAGGCGGACACCGATCTCGCGGGTGCGCCTGGCCATGAGGAAAGCCCGCACGCCATAGATACCGACCAGCGCCATGACCAGCGCGACCATGCCGAGAGCCGAGAAGACCTTGGCTCCTGCACGGACGATCCAGACATTCAGGCTCTGGTCGCGATGATCGACCATCGTCTTGAGCGTGACGACCGGGACGTTGGCGTCGACCAGCCTGATCTCGTCGCGAACGGTGGCGAGCAGCTCGTGCGGGAGCTCCGTCGAGCCTGAAGCGACCTTGAGATGCAGGCTCATGTTCGCCGCGTAGCGCTGCGAGTACGGCAGGTAGATGTGTGGTTCTGGAGCCTGGGCGAAGAAGCCGTGACGCACGCCGGGGACAACCCCCACGATCTCCATTGGCTCGCCCGTCGACTCACTCGTCGTCAGACGGACGTAGCGCCCGACGGCCTCCTGGTCCGGCCAGAGGGCTTCTGCCAGCGGCTCGTTGACGACGGCGACCAACGAGGTCGGCTCGCCATGAGCCTCCAACTTGGTGAACTCTCGTCCTCGGAGCACGGGCAGATCCAGAGTCTCGAAGTAGCCCGAGCCGATCGAATAGGTCAACGCTCGCCTCGCGTTGTCGACCTCGACGTCGTTCGCGGGCAAGACACCCCTCGAGCTCGACACCGCGCCGAACGGCACCATGGAAGCGAAGCTGGCGCTCTCGACGCCAGGAACCGTTTCGAGGACCTCGAGCACCCTGCTGTAGGTTTCACGGGTCCGCGCCTCGTCGTACCCCACCAGACTGGGATCGAGCTCCACCAGCAACGAGTTCTCGAGCGCAAAACCAGGCGTCGCCCGAGCCGCATTGAGGGCACCTCGAA